>JBBDWV010000023.1 GCA_040902655.1 Mycobacteriales bacterium | reverse complement strand
TACCCAGACGGGACTCACACCCGCTGGCCTGATGCAGCTTGCAGGACGCAACACGGCCACCAGCCTACCTACGACGTGGCCGACCCGGCCGACCTACGCGGACAGCCGGGCGTTGTCGATGACGATGGCGGCCGGGCCCTCGATCAGCTTCAGGGTGGACAGCGCGGTCTCGCCGAAGGCGTTCTTCATGGCGCTGGACAGCGCCAGCACCCCGACGACGGCCCCGCCGTGCCCGCGCAGCGGCATCGACAGGTAGGTCGACATCCCGGCCTGCTCGGCGCCGTTCGGCAGGTCGTCGGGGTCCTCGACGAGGGTGCCACCGGCCTGCGCCACCCGGGTCTGCAGATCGGCCAGCGTCATCGGCGCGCCGCCGTAGCCGGAGATCGCGTCGGCCGCGGCCGTCATGAACTCCGCGTAGTGCTCCTGCGCGGTGTCCTTGCCGACGGCGACGTACGCCCTGCTCTCCGCGGCCAGCAGCACGGCGGCCAGGTCGTAGCCGACGAAGCGCTGCAGCACCCCCAGCAGCGCGGCAACCGACTGCTCCAGCCCCGACGCCGTCGCGGCGATCGCGGTGACGGCCTGCGCGACGGAGGACTCGAACAACTTGCGGTCCAGCAGGTCGCAGACCCGCGCGAGGACGTCCTCCTCGGTCAGCTCGAGGGGGTCGGCCCTGAGCGCCGGCCGGCCGCCGCGGGCGGCGGTCGCGGCCAGCAGCACCTCGTCGATGGTCGCGGCGAGCTCGCCCGCCTCGAAGTCCTTGGTGAGGTACCGGTCGACGCCCGCCTGGCCGGCCCAGTAGCGGTCGGCGGCGGCGTCCAGGCTGGTGAGCATCACCACGGGGATGTCCGCGGTCTGCCAGTCGTCCTTGAGCACGCGGGCGGCGATGAAGCCGGACACCCGCGGCATCTGCACGTCCAGCACGACGGCGTCGGGCTGGTGTGCGAAGACCTGCTGTACGGCGCCGATGCCGTCCTCGGCGGCCACCACCTCGTGCCCCTCCTTGCTCAGCACGCTCGTCACGATGCGGCGCAGGGTCGGGCTGTCGTCGGCGATCACGATGGTGGCCACAGTTACCTGCCTACCAGTCGGCGTACGGTCGAGACGAGTTGCGCCTCGTCGAACTCACTCTTGAGCAGGTACGCCGAGCAGCCGGCATCGAGCCCGGCCTGCCGGGCGTGCTCCTCGCCGCGCGAGGTCATGATGATCACCGGGACGTTCTCCCAGCCCTTCGTCCGGCGGATGGTGCGGGTGAGGTCGAAGCCGTCCATGCCGGGCATCTCGACGTCGGACAGCACGAGGTCGGCCGGGTCATCGCGCAGCCGGGCCGCGCCGTCCAGGCCGTCGACGGCGGTCTCGACCGCGTAGCCGGCGCCCTCGAGGATGACCCGCTGGAGTTCGCGCACGCCGACGCTGTCCTCGACCACGAGCACCCTGGGCCGGCGGGTCCCGGCGGTCGGCACGCTGCGCGGCGCCCGGGCCACGACCGTGGCGGCGAGGGCCGGGGACGGCCCGACGGCGCGTTCGGCGAGCTCACGCAGGTCCAGCAGGCACACCACGCTGCCGTCCCCGTCTATCGTGGCGCCGGCGATCGCCGGGACCCGCCCGAGGAAGTCGCCGAGGTCCTTGACCACCAGCTCGCTCTCCCCCTCCAGCCGGTCGACCGCCCAGGCCACCATGGAGCCGCCGCCGGCGGCGTGCCGGACGACCAGCGCCGATCCGGGACTGTCGCCCGGCAACCGGGCCAGGCCGAGGGCCGTGCCGAGGTCGAGCAGCGGGATCGAGACGCCGTGCCGCACCACGACGGTGGCCCCGGCCAGGATGTGCACCTCCGCGTCGCGCAGGGACAGCGACTCGACCACCCCCGGGACGGGCACCGCGTAGCGCTCGTCGCCGACCCGCGCCAGCAGGCAACGCAGCACGCCGAGGGTGACGGGCAGGGTCAGCACGAACGCCGTACCGGCGCCCCGCTCGCTGCGTACCTCGACGGAGCCGCCGAGCTGGTCGACAGCGTCCCGTACGACGTCCAGACCCACTCCGCGGCCGGAGGTCTCGGTGACGACGCCGGCGGTGGAGAAGGCGGGCGCGAACAGCAGCTCGAGCAGTCCGGACCCGGCGAGACCGCTGTCGGCGGGCAGCAGCCCCAGCTCGACGGCCTTGGCGCGGGCCCGCTCCTCGTCCACCCCGGCGCCGTCGTCGGACACCTCGAGCACGACCGTGCCGGCCACACCGCGCGCCGTCACCCGCACCACGGCCTCGGCGGGCTTGCCGGCGGCGACCCGCGTCGCGGCGTCCTCACAGCCGTGGTCGACGGCGTTGACGACCAGGTGCTTGAGCGCCTCCGCGACGCCGTCGAGCACCTGCTTGTCGATCTCCACGTCCTCGCCGGCCGTCTCCAGGCGCACGGTCTTGCCGGTGGCCTGTGCGACGTCGCGCACGATCCGGGGCAGGGCGGCGAACGCCCGGCGGACCGGCACCATCGCCAGCCCCATCGCGCCGTCGCGGACCAGGGCCATCCCGCCGCGGTGTCCCTCGGCCAGCTCACGCAGTCCGCGCACGGCGCCGGACATCTCGTCGGCCGCGCCGACCATCCGGTGCAGCGCGAGGGCGATGTCCGGGGGCAGGGTCGAGGCGCTGCGCAGGGCGGCCGAGCGCAGCGTCGCGGCCCAGCGCGCCTGCTCGGCGGCCGACGCCAGCAGCCCGGCGGTGCTCTGCTCGATCCGGCGGGCGCCGAGGTCGGCCTCGCCCACGACGTCGAGCAGCTCGTAGAGCTTCCCGGCCGCCACCCGCACCGAGTCGCTGCCCGGTCGCACGATGTCGCCCGGCGCGGGTGGGGCGGTCGGGGCGGCGACGGGCGTGGGCGGGGGCGGCGGGGCGGGAGCCGGCGGCGCGGGGGTGCGCTGGGCGGGCGCGGGGGTGAGCCGGGCGGGCGCGGGGGTGAGCCGGGCGGGCGCGGGGGTGGGCTGGGCCGGCGCGGGGGTGGGCTGGGCCGGCACGGTGAGGGCGGCACGGAGCACGGGGACGGCCACCGGGTCCTGCCCGTCGACGGCGGCGGCCAGCGCGAGGAGCACCGGCTCGAGGTCACCGTCGGTGAGCTCCCCGCCGGGCAGGGCGCGGGCGATGGCGTCACAGGAGCCCAGCAGCAGGTCGACCAGATCGCGGCGCACGGCGAAACGCCCGTCCCGCAGGGCGCCGAGCAGGTCCTCCATCGCATGCGAGACGCGCAGCACGCCGCCGAGGCCGAGCATCCGGGCGGAGCCCTTGACCGTGTGGGCGTCGCGGAACAGGCCGGCCACGACCTGGCGCGGCGAGGAGTGCCCCTCCAGCTGCAGCAGGCCGGCCTGCAGCGAGGCGAGCCGCTCCTCGACCTCCGCACGGAAGGTCGCGAGCAGCTCGGGATCGTCACCCCACGCCGTCATGGGTTGAGCGTCGGCGCGCACCGCCTCCCGCTGAAGCTCGCCAGCCCGTGCCGCACCCTGTGATCCACGCGAACTCTGAGGCGCTTTGGTGGCGCGGATCCACCTGAAAGTGCGCGTGGATCACCGGGGTAGGGGGCAGGAGGTAGGGGGTAGGGGGTGGGGGGCCCGCGCGACGCCCGCCGGCGCAGGGCACGGCGGGCGTCGGAGTACGAGGGAGCTAGCCGACCTTGAACTGCGCGATCGACGAGCGGAGTTCGGCGGCCAGCACGTTGAGCTGTGCGGCGGCCGCGGCGGCCTGCCGCGAGCCGACGGCGTACTGCCGGGACACGTCCGACACCTGCGTCATCGCCGCCACGACCTGGTCGGAGGCCGACCGCTGCTGCTGGGTCGCGATGCTGATCTCCTTGGCGGCGGTGGTGGTCTCGTCGACCATCCCGCTGATCCGCTCCAGGGCGTCGACGACCCCGCGGGCCAGCTGCGTGCCGGCGCGCACCTCCTTGGCCCCCTCCTCCGAGGCGATGATCGTGGAGTTGGTCTCGGCCTGGATCTCCCCGACGATCGCCTGGATCTGACCGGCCGACTCCTGCGAGCGCTCGGCCAGCTTGCGGACCTCGGAGGCGACGACGGCGAAGCCGCGGCCGTGCTCCCCCGCACGGGCCGCCTCGATCGCGGCGTTGAGGGCGAGCAGGTTGGTCTGGTCGGCCAGGTCGTCGATGACGTCGAGGATGCGGCCGATCTCGTGGCTCTTCTCGCCGAGCGACAGCGCCCGGGTGGCGATCGAGTCGACCCGATCGGCGATGGTGTCCATCGAGTCGACGGAGGCGCTGACGGCGGCCCGGCCCTGCTCGGCGTAGCGCAGGGTCTCGGCGGCGTAGCGGGCGACCGCCTCGGAGGTCTCGGCGATCTGGGCAGCCGTGGCCGCCAGCTCCTCGATCGTGGACGTGGTCTCGGAGACCGCACTGGACTGCTGGCTGGCGGAGGCGGCGTGCTCCTCGGCGGTGGCCAGCAGTTCCCCGGCGGAGGCCCCGATCTGCTCGCCCCCGGAGCGGATCTGGCCGACGAGGTCGCGCAGGTTGGCGATGGTGTGGTTGAAGGCGGTGGACAGGCCACGCAGCTGGGAGGTCTCGTGCGCGGGGTCGACCTCGAGCGCGAGGTCGCCGTTCGCGGCCCGCTCCAGGTAGGCCGACATGTCCGCGATCCGCGACTCGAGTGCCGCGCGCTCCTCGGCAGCCTCACGCCGCAGGGACCGGACGGCCCGGGACAGCGCGGAGTTGAACCAGGCGACGATCGGGAAGGAGGCGCCGACCAGGATCAGCCCGCCGAGCGCGTCCCGGTCCAGCGTGCCCGCGATCCCCGTAGCGAGGACGAGGCCACCGGCGGCCGCCAGGGCGAACAGCCCGGCCTGCCAGGCCGGCAGCGACACCGCGGCGAACAGCACGACGGCGAGGAAGCCGATCCAGTACGGGCCGCGGATGCCGCCGGTGACCGCGACGATCGCGGTCGCCCAGACGATGCCGGCGACGAGCAGCAGCACGCGGAAGCCAGTGAGGTTCCGCAGCACGAAGGGGAACGCCGCCGCGAGGGCAGGCAGGGCGGCCAGGAAGGCAGTGACGACGGCCCCCAAGGCCGTCCAGCCGTAGAACGCCCAGGCGTGCACGACCACCCCGGACGGCGCGCCGAGCCGGTCCATCAGGGTCACCGCGACGACCGACACGGCAAGCGTCAGCCACATCATGATCGCGGCGGCTCGGGCGAGCCGGACGGAGAAGTCCACAGGGTCCCTCCTACGGGTCTTGCAGATCTCGTCGGCCGCCCGACCTGGCTCCTGTAGCGCGCAGCCCCGACCGGCGGGGGTACAGGAGCTGCTCAGCCCGCCCGGCGGGCGCGCGGGAGCGACTCGGCGAGAGCCAGGACGGCGTCCAGGTCGAGCACGCCGTACGGCCCGGCCGCGTCGGTCACCTGCCCCGCGAGCAGGCTGCCGGTCGAGGGCGGCAGGTGCGCCAGGGTGGGCTCGACGGTCGCCGGGTCGAGCGCCGCGCTGCCGGCCACCGCCTCGACCAGCAACCCGACGCGGGTGCCGGCGTGCTGCAGGACGACCAGCCGGCCGCGCCGGTCCAGCCCGACGGGCTCCGCCGCCAGCAGGCTGCGCAGGTCCAGGACGGCCAGCACCCGGCCGCGCCAGTTCGCCACGCCGGCGACCCAGCCGGGCAGCCCGGGCACGCGGGTCAGCGCCGGCGGGCGGCCGACCTCGGCCACCGACGCCATCGGCACCGCGTAGCGGCAGCCGCCCAGGTGGACGACGACGAACTCGGCGAAGGCAGCGGGACGGTCCACGCCCTGGGGATCGGCCGGAGTCCCGCCGAGGTGTAGCCGGCGCCGCGGTCAGGCTGCGCGGCGTGGGCCGGCGAGGCCGTACGCCACCGCACTGGCGACCGCCCCCACGAGCAGGAAGACCACCCCGGGAAGGGTGCCGGGAACGATCAGGTCACCCTCGGCGCGCTGCGAACCCAGGGTGAGCGCCACCGCCAGCCACAGCAGGCCGGGCAAGGCAGCGCCGGGACGCCCCAGCAGCCGGCCGCCGGCCCAGCCGACCGCGCCGTTGCCGACCGCCGCGAGCAGCCAGGACACCGGCAGCGGCACGCCCCCCACGCGCAGCGGCACGAGGAAGGCTCCCCACAGGGCGAACAGCAGGGTCAGTACGAGCACCAGGGCGTACGAGGCCGCAGTCGCCGCCGGGCCGAGCGCGGGGCTCGCCGGCTCGGGGTTGCGCACCGGGGCAGCCTGCCACGGCCTGCTCCCGGCGCGCGGCGGCTCAGCCGGGGGCGGGCCGGCCGTCGGTGAGGTCGACGGTCCGTGGGGCAGCCGCGGCGGGCCGGCCGTCGGTGAGGTCGACGGTCCGTGGGGCAGCCGCGGCGGCCTCGAGGACGTCGGTGATCTCCGCGCCGACCAGCTCCTCGCGCTCGAGCAGCGCGTCGCGCAGCGCCTCGACCAGGTGCCGGTTCTCCCGGAGCAGCGCGCCGGCCGCCTTCTTCTGCTGCTGCAGCAGCGCCTCGACGGCGTCGCGGCCGCGGTCGTCGGCGAGCACCCGGCCGACGATGTTGGTGTCGTGGAAGGAGCTGTTGGAGATGGCCGCGTAGGACAGCAGGCTGTCGCCCATCCCGTGCGCGCCGACCATCTCGGCGGCGGCGTTGGTTGCGTAGAGCAGGTCCCCGCCTGGGCCGGTGGAGATGTCGCCGAAGAAGATCTCCTCGGCGCACTGGCCGCCCATCGCGATCTGGATCAGCGCGGTCAGCTCGGCCCGGGAGCGGGTGAAGACGTCCTCCCGGTCGCCGTGGGCGAGCAGCCCCAACGCGCTGCGGCGCTTGACGATGGTGAGCACCTCGAGCCGCCGCTGCGGCGCGGTGAGCCAGGCCAGCGTGGCGTGGCCGGCTTCGTGCGTGGCGATCAGCCGGCGCTCGTGGTCGGTGTAGGCGACCGGCTGGCCCATACCGACCTCCTCGACCAGCCGCGCCTTCTCGATGTCCTTGTGGGTCAGGGCGGTCTCCCCGCGCCGGACCGCGTTGACCAGCGCCTCGTCGAGCAGGTGCTCGATCATCACCGGGGTGTAGCCCTGGGTCACCGACGACAGCGCGTCGCGCAGCTCCGGCTCGTCCAGCTCGGGCGTGTGCGCCTTGGTCTTCAGGAAGTGGTCGAGCAGGGTGCGGCGGCCGGTCTTGGTGGGCAGCTCGAAGGTGATGCGACGGTCGAAGCGGCCGGGCCGCAGCAGCGCCCGATCCAGCCCGTCGGCCCGGTTGGTGGCCGCGATGAGCAGGAGATTCGTCGGCACGACCTCCGGCCGCTTCAGCTGGCGGTGCGGTGGCAGGAGCAGGTTGATGCGGTCGACGAACCAGCCGCGCAGCCGCTGCCCGCCGGTCGGGTCGTCGAAGGACTGCATCTGCACCAGCAGCTCGTTGACCACCCCGCCGGTGCCCTCGCTGACGAAGGAGTGGGTGACGGTTCCCCCGGCGACGGCGGCGTACGAAGAAGGCAGGCTGGCGGTGCCCTGGCAGGACGACAGTGCCCGGCCGGTGTTCAGCGGGAGGAACGCCGGCCCGGTCATCGCGTTGCTGACCCCGCCGCGGGACATCGCGATCGCGTCGATCTCCTCCATGAAGCCGATCGCGCCACCCTCCTTGCGGGCCGCCTTGCGCAGGGCCTTGAAGTAGGCGCGGATCTTCTTGGCGGTCGCGCCGTACCACATGGACTGGAAGCTGGTCGCGCTCACGAACAGGAAGGGGACGCCGGCCTCGCGGGCCATCGCCCGGGCCAGGTGCGTCTTGCCGGTGCCCGGCGCGCCCTCGAACAGCAGGCCCCGGCGCGCGCTGCCACCCATCTCGTCCCGGAAGGTCTTGTGGGCCAGGAAGAGGTTGAGCGAACGGATGACGTCGTCCTTGACCTGGTCGATGCCGACCACGTCGTCCAGGGTCGTGGTGATCTGCTCCGGCCGGTACATCACGTGCGGGGACCGGCCCGCGACGAACTGCTGGCCGAAGATCAGCGCGATCAGCAGGCTGAAGAAGATGATGATGACCAGCAGGAACGGATCGATGTGCGGGATCGGGACGAAGCTCCCGCCGTCGTAGGTCGCCGCACGCAGCCAGAGCACGCCCACGACGGCCCAGACCAGGATCGTCAGCTTGACCCATCGCCGTCGCCGCTGGGCCTCCCGGGACTCGCCGACGTCGGCACCGGACATCGTCAGGACGCCGCCGCCCGCAGCGCCGACGAGCCGGTCCAGCTTGGTCGCGGGGGGCCCGTCGCGGTCGCTCACGGTGTCCTCCTTCGGGGACGGACGGGCACCTGCCCCCTCCGACATGACGCAGTCTCCCCGCTGTTCCGACCCTCATCGCTACACAGAGTGAACATCACCCGTTCGGCCCCTTCAGCTTTGTGACGCAGACTGTCGATGCCCCCTCCTTGCGTCATGCTCTCAGGAGCAGACCAGGCGACAGCCGACATGACGCAGGGATCACAGCCCCGCGAACAGGTCGTCCTCCCAGCCGTGCGGGCCGGAGCCGGGACCGCGGTCCCCGCGCGCCAGCGTGTAGTGCTCGACGCCGAAGGCCCGCTGCCCGATGTTGTTCGACAGGGCGAAGAACGGGCCGTCGACGGCGATCTGCGTCTTGTGCGCCCGCATGGCCGCGACCTTCGCCTCGAGCTGGTCGCCGGCATCCACCGCGGTGGTGACCTGCTCGTCCGGCACGCCGAACGGCAGGTCCTCGGCGCGCTCCACGCCGAAAAAGCCGCTGGCGTGGCCGCTCTCGCGCAGCAGGTCGATGCCGGCCTGCAGCACGCTGCGCGGTACGGCACTCCAGTACAACTTGCTGGGCTGCCAGAGCTCGCCGAGCTCCGGTGCGTACGATGGGTCGCCGGCAGCCTCGAAGGCGGCGGCGGTCACCCGGTGCGCCTGGATGTGGTCCGGATGGCCGTACCCGCCGTTGTCGTCGTAGGTGACCACGACCTGCGGGCGGACCTCGCGGACGATCGCGACCAGCTCGCGCACCGCCTCGTCGAGGTCGGCCCGCCAGAAGCACCCCGGCCGTTGGTTCGCCGGGGTGCCCATCATGCCGCTGTCCCGCCAGCGGCCCGGGCCGCCGAGGAAACGGTGGTCGCGTACCCGCAGCGCCTCGCAGGCCGCGGCCAGCTCGCCGACGCGGTGCTGGCCGAGCCCGTCCTCCCGGTCGGCCGCCAGGTGCTCGAGCTCGGGGACGAGCACCTCCCCCTCCTCGCCGAGCGTGCAGGTGACCAGGGTGACCGCGGCGCCCTCGGCGGCGTAGCGCGCCATCGTGGCGCCGGTGCCGATCGTCTCGTCGTCGGGGTGCGCGTGCACGAGCAGCAGCCGCCGGGGGACGTCCAGCGGGGCCATCTCGACCTCGTTGCCGGCCTGCTCGACCGCGGTCTCGGCCTGCGCCAGCACCGCATCCCGGTTCGTCACCGGGATCCGCTCACCCGGCTCGGGCTGGGGCAGCGTCGCGTCGGTCATGCCCGAACCTTAGGCCGATGCGCCCCACGCGCCGCCCCCTGCCGCGCCCGACGGTCCGCCGCCACCCACCATGCGCCGCCCCCGACGCGCCGCCCACCATGGCCGCCCCCGAGCAGTGATCCACGCGGAGTTTGAGGTGCTTGCTGGCCCAGGATCCACCTCAAAGTCCGCGTGGATCACCGCAGAGGCGGGAGGGGCAGGGGCTGGTGGCGTCAGTTCAGCGTCGGATCGGGTGGATAGCTCGCGGCGAAGGCGATCGGCGGACCCTGCCGCCGCAGCACGTCGGCCCACAGCTGCCCGGGCGCGGCGCTGAACGCGTCGGCAGGCAGCGCGTCGAGCACCCACCAGGCGCCCTCCTCGACCTCGGCCTCGAGCTGGCCGGCCGCCCAGCCGGCGTAGCCGGCGAAGATCCGCACCGCCGAGATCGCCGGCAGCAGCTGGTCCGCGGGCGTATCCAGGTCCACCGTGCCGACCGAGGTGCCGGGCACCCCCTCCAGGACGGCGAAGGAAGCCGACGGGGTGCCGCCGGGCCGGCCGCGACCGAGGCAGATCGCGGCGTTGGGCTGTACGGGCCCGCCGCTGAAGACGACCGGCGGCCCTGCCGAGAGTGGCGCCCAGTCCGGCAGTACCTCGGCGACGTCGGTGCCGGATGGTCGGTTCAGCACCAGGCCGAGCGCCCCGTCGTCGGAGTCCGCCTGCAGCAGCAGGACCACGGTCCGCGCGAAGTTCGGGTCGAGCAGCGAAGGGGTCGCCACGACCAGCTGACCGGCTCTCACGGCTCGTGGCGCTCGCGCTGCTGGGCGAGCAGCTCGCGCAGGACGGGGAGAACCCGGTGGTCCTTGGGCCGGTCGGCGGCTGCCTTGCTGCGGACGACGTCGGCCAGGCTGGCCAGCTGCAGGACCACTCCCCGAAAGGAGAAGGGACGGGACTCGCTGATCAGGCCGGAGTAGCCGGACGTGCCTGCGGGAGTGAACGAGATGTCCAGGTCACCGTGCGGCGTCGTGAGATTCCAGAAGATCGCCGCGGCGAGGGAGGTGGCATCGCAGGAGAAGGGCAGGCCCTCCGGGACGTCGGGGTGGCGCACCCGTGCATCCAGTGCCCGCAGCGCGTTCGCGAGACGTTCGAGGTTGGCTGCCGACGCCTCGGGAGTGACGTCGACGTCCTCTGTCAGAAGGGGACTGCCGTGCGCCACCGCTGCCAGACCCCCGATGAGGACGAACTCCACCTCGTGCTCCACCAGGACAGCGAGGATCCGCTCCGGAGCGAAGGCGTCAGGCAACTCCCGCCTCCCTCGCCGCAGCCCGCAGATCCCGAGCGATGCCGGCCAGGTGGGAGTTGCTGTCCAGCCGTTCCTCAGGAGTCAGCCGCAGGCGTCGCTGCGCCTGGGACCAGTCGTCGCGCAGGCCGTCGTCGTACGACTCCAGGTGCACGTCGAGCACGAAGCCACACAGCCGCAGCAGCCGGACGACGTTGGCGAACGACGGCTCGGACCGCCCGCTCTCCCAGCGGGCGACGGAGGACTGCGTCGTACCGGCGCGCTCGGCCAGCTCGCGCTGGGTCAGGCCGGCGCGGCGGCGCGCCTCGACGATGAGGTCGGCACCAGTGGGTCCCATGCGCTCACCATAGCCGACCTGCTATGGCTGTCCTCTATGCCAGCGCGGCCTTCGCCTTGTTCCGGGTGGCGCGGGCACGCTCGCCGACATCCAGGATGACCTTGCGGATGCGCACCTTGTCGGGCGTGACCTCGACGCACTCGTCCTCCCGGCAGAACTCCAGCGCCTGCTCCAGGCTGAGCTCCTTGTGCGGGATGAGCGGCACGAGCACGTCGGAGGAGCTCTGCCGCATGTTGGTGAGCTTCTTCTCCTTGGTCGCGTTGACGTCCATGTCGTCGCTGCGGGAGTTCTCGCCGACGATCATGCCCTCGTACACCTCGGTGCCCGGCGGGACGAACATCGTGCCGCGCTCCTGCAGGTTGGCCAGGGCGAAGCCGGTGGTCGGGCCGGAGCGGTCGGCCACCAGAGAGCCGGACGGGCGGGTGCGGATCTCGCCGTGCCACGGCTCGTACCGCTCGTGCACGTGGTGCAGCAGGCCGGTGCCGCGGGTCTCGGTGAGGAACTCGGTGCGGAAGCCGATCAGGCCGCGGGCCGGGACGAGGTACTCCATCCGGGTCCAGCCGGTGCCGTGGTCGACCATCTGCTCCAGCCGGCCCTTGCGCAGCGCCATGAGCTGGATGAGCACGCCCTGGTAGTCGCTGGGCGTGTCGATGGTGAGGCGCTCCATCGGCTCGTGGATCGTGCCGTCCACCAGCCGCGTGACGACCTGCGGCTTGCCGACGGTGAGCTCGAAGCCCTCGCGGCGCATCACCTCCACGAGGATCGCCAGCTGCAGCTCGCCGCGGCCCTGAACTTCCCAGGTGTCCGGGCGCTCGGTCGGCTGGACCCGGATGGAGACGTTGCCGACCAGCTCCTTGTCGAGCCGGTCCTTGACCATCCGGGCGGTGAGCTTCTTGCCGCTCCTGCCGGCCAGCGGGCTGGTGTTGATGCCGATGGTCATGCTGATGTTCGGCTCGTCGATGGTGATCAGCGGCAGCGGGCGCGGGTCGTTCGGGTCGGTCAGCGTCTCGCCGATGTAGATCTCGGGGATGCCGGCGACGGCCACGATCTCGCCGGGGCCGGCGGACTCGATGCTGACCCGCTCGAGCGCCTCGGTACCGAGCAGCTCGGTGAGCCGGACGTTCTCGGTGGTGCCGTCCTTCTTGCACCAGGCGACCGTCTGGCCCTTCTTGATCTCGCCGTTGTAGATGCGCAGCAGCGCCAGGCGGCCGAGGTAGGGGCTGGCGTCGAGGTTGGTGACGTGCGCCTGCAGCGGCGCGCCCTCGGTGTAGGTCGGGGCGGGGATGGTGTCCCGGATGACCTGGAACAGCGGCTCGAGGTCGGGGCTGTCGGGCTCGGCGCCGTCCTCCGGGCGGGTGAGCGAGGCCTGGCCGGTGATCGCCTTGCAGTAGACGATCGGGAAGTCGATCTGCTCCTCGGTCGCGTCGAGGTCCAGGAACAGCTCGTAGCACTCGTCGACGACCTCGGCGATGCGCGCGTCGGAGCGGTCCACCTTGTTGATGATGAGGATGACCGGCATGTTCTGGGCGAGCGCCTTGCGCAGCACGAAGCGGGTCTGCGGCAGCGGACCCTCGGAGGCGTCGACGAGCAGCGCGACGCCGTCGACCATCGACAGGCCGCGCTCGACCTCACCGCCGAAGTCGGCGTGACCCGGAGTGTCGATGATGTTGATGAGCAGGTCCTTGCGGCGGACCGCGGTGTTCTTCGCGAGGATGGTGATGCCCTTCTCGCGCTCGAGGTCCATCGAGTCCATCACCCGGTCGGTGACGGCGCCCTCGTCCTGCTGGTGCTGCGAGTAGGCGCCGGACTGCAGCAGCATCGCGTCGACGAGGGTGGTCTTGCCGTGGTCGACGTGGGCGATGATCGCCACGTTGCGGATGTCGTCGCGCTGTCGGGTGGTGGGGGTGGGCATGCAGGTGCTCCGATGATCGGCTGGGAAGGCGGCCGAGCAGGGACAGCCGGCAGGTCGAGCCTACCGGCGCCGGCTCTGGCACCCCTGGCTCTTGCGTCGTGCCCCTTGCGTCATGCCCCTTGCGTCATGCTCCTCGGAGCACCCCATGCGAAGGGCAGCAGGACGTCAGGAGGGCATCTCCTGGCTGCGTCCTGCTCAGCGGAGCACCCTGTGCGAGGGGCAGCAGGACGTAAGGACGTCAGGGCGGGAGGACGTCGCGCAGCAGGTGCACGAGCGGCAGGTCGACGGGGATCCACGGGACGTCGAGCAGCTCGGCGGGCGCCAGCCAGCGGTGCGCGTCGTGATCCACCAGGGCCGGCTCGCCGCACAGCAGCCGGCAGAGATAGACGCGCAGTACCGCCGTCCGGCCGATCAGCAGGTCGCCGCCGAGCCGCTCCCCCACCTCGGCCTCGACGCGCAGCTCCTCGCGCAGCTCGCGTACCAGCGCCTGTACGTCGCTCTCCCCCGGCTCGACCTTGCCGCCGGGGAACTCCCACAGCCCGGCCAGCTGCGGCGGCCTGCTGCGGCGCGAGGCGAGGACCCGGCCGTCGCGGACGAGCGCTGCCCCGACCACGTGCACCCGTTCCACGGCGGGAGCGTAGGGCGGCTCCCGTGCGGACGCCCGGCCCGTCCCGCCGGCCTCAGACGAACGGGCCGCGCATCGACATCTCGTGCACCAGCGTGTCGTCCACCTCGCTGGTCACCGAGTCCTCCACGGCGACGACCCCCGGCAGCTCCTGGGCGGCACCGGCCGCCGTCAGGGCAGAGGTCAGCCGCTCCACCCGGCCCCGCAGGTACACCACCCCGTCGGCGACCGTGATCCGCAGGTCGGCCGCATCGGCACCCAGCCGCTCGCGGACCGCCGCCTCGACCTCACGCTGCAGCTCGTCGTCGCTGCGCAGGAACACCCGCAGCAGGTCGCTGCGGGTGAGGATGCCCATCACCCGCCCGCCGTCGACGACGACCAGCCGGCCGACGCCGCCACGCTCCATCTCGCGCAGCGCGGTGCAGGTGTCCGCCCCCGGACCGATGGTACGGGCGGGGGAGGTCATCAGCTCCCGCGCCGTGCGCCCGCGGGACTTGCGGGCGTGTTCGCGCACGCTCCGGCCGCCGACGAGCAGGTGCGTCAGCGTCGGCGGCTCCTCCTCGTGACAGGTGAGGTCGGCGCCGCTGACCACGCCCAGCAGCTGGCCGGACTGATCCACCACCGGCACCCCGTCCACCCCGCGGCTGGCGAGCACCTGCACGATCTGCTTGAACGGCGTGTCCGGATGCACCGTCACGACCTCGGACGTCATCGTCGCCTGCACGGTCCGCTCCACGAACTCCTCCTCTGTCCGGCGGGCAGTCGCCACGGGTCAGGGAGGCGGCGGCCTCCTGCTCGGCGCCGGGGCGCCGCACCGTCGACGGTACGCCGCGATCGCCGGACGTCCAGCCCCCGCGCCCAGCCGCGTCGCGACGCCCTCGGGACTAGCGTCGCGCCGTGCATCCGACGCTGGCAGCGCAGCAGGCCCGGGCGGCTGCGCTGCTGCCGGCAGACGTGCGCGGTTTCTACGCCGCCGGCGCCGGGGAGCAGCTGACCGCGGACGAGGCCGAGGGCGCCTGGCGGTCGCTGCGGCTGCGGCCGCACGTGCTGCGCGACGTCTCGACCGTGGACACCTCGCTGGGCCTGCTCGGTACCCGGCTGGCCACCCCGGTGCTGGCCGGGCCGACCGCGCTGCACGGTGCGGCGCACCCGGACGGCGAGGCCGAGACGGCGCGCGGCGCGGCCGCCGCCGGCAGCCTGCTGGTGGTCTCCACCCGGGCGTCGCGCCGGCTCGAGCAGGTACCGGCCGGCCCGTGGTGGTTCCAGGCGTACGTGATGCGCGACCGCGGGCTGACCCGCGCGCTGGTGCAGCGCGCCGCGGCGGCCGGCGCCGGCGCGGTGGTGCTGACCGGGGACGTCCCGTACCTCGGCCGCCGGCCGGGAGCAGCGCGCACCGAGCTGCCCGGCGACCCGCTGGTCAACCTGGCGCAGCACCTGACCGCGGGCGAGCACGGCGGCCGCTCCACCGAGCAGGACCCGGGCACGGGTCTCGAGGCGGTGGAGCAGCTGGCGCAGGCCAGCGGCCTGCCCGTGCTGGTGAAGGGGGTACTGCGCGCCGACGACGCACTCGCCTGCCTGGAGGCCGGGGCCGCCGGCGTGGTCGTCAGCAACCACGGTGGGCGGCAGCTGGACCGGGCGGTGTCCACCGCAGCCGCACTGGCGGAGGTGGCGGACGCGGTCGCCGGGCGCGGGCCGGTGCTCGTGGACGGCGGGCTGCGCAGCGGCCTGGACGTGCTGTGCGCCCTGGCGCTCGGCGCCGACGCGGTCCTGTTGGGACGGCCGGTGCTGTGGGGGCTGGCCGCGGACGGAGCCGCCGGCGTCCGGGGCTGCCTGGAGGCGCTCACCGAGGACCTGGCGCACGTCATGGGTCTGGCCGGTGCCCGCAGCCTGGACGAGATCACCCGGGACCTGGTCGCCCCCTGACCGCCCGCTGACGCGACAGCTCCAGCAGGGCCAGCCCCGCGGCGACACCGAACAGCGCGAGCACACCCCGCGGCGGAAAGACGTGGTGCCACAGGAACGGGTAGCAGGAGCCGGCCACGACCAGGGCCCCCAGCAGCGCCAGCGGGCTGCGGGTGCGCCGGTACAGGGCCAGCCCGGACAGCAGCCCGGCAGCGGCGAGCGCATAGACGCCGAGGGCGCCGAGCCGGTCGCCGATCTCGTAGAGGTCCCCGAGCGGCGGGCCCGGGTCGCCGCGCTCGGCGCTGCGCAGGACCTGGTGCGGAGCGCCGATCCCCGCGATCGCGTCCAGCGCCCCGTACAGGACGGCGTACGCACCGGCCAGCAGCCGGGCCGCCCAGGCCACCGGGCCGGACGCACCGCGCAGCACCGCCCAGACCGACACGGCGACCAGCGGGAAGGCGGGCAGCAGCGCGAGGTGCGCCAGCCGCCACCGCTCGGCCGTCTCGGGGGTGAGGAAGACGGGGTGCAGCAGCCCCAGGAGGGCCACGACGACGGCCGGCAGGGCGACGAGCAGCGGGAGCGCGAGGGGGTGATCGCCGCGGCGGGTGCGGGGGTGATCGCCGGTGCGGGGGCGGGGGCGATCGCCGGGGCGGGGGTGATCGCCGGTGCGGGGGTGATCGCCGGTGCGGGGGCGGCTGCGGGGCACCCGGGCACGCTACGTCCGGCACAGCCGCCGCGCCCGTTCGGCGTCTCCGGCGCAGTTGCCTCGGGTGTCGTGCTGCGGCTGCCGAGGGCGCCGCCGAAGCAGGATCGTGGCCCCAGCCGCCCAGGTGCGACGGAGGCAGCGGACGATGGTCGCCGCGGACCACCGGCCGTGGGACTCATGACTTGCGCCTCCATGGCGGGCGCGGCACCTCGAGCGTGCGCACCCGACCGAGGGGGGTCATCCACGGCGAGGTGCACGTCCTGACTCCCACGAGGGGGCCCTCAGCTCCGTGACCGCACCCGGCCTACCGCACCCGGCCTACCGCACCCGGCCTACCGCACCCGGCCTACGAGGTAGTTGCTCGTGTAGATGGTCTGCAGCTTGACGACATCCCCGCTCTTCGGGGCGACCCAGAACTTGTTGTTGCCGGCGTAGACGCCGACGTGGCCGACCCGGCCGTTGCGCTGGGTGAAGACCAGGTCGCCCGGGCGCATCGCCGACTTGCTGATCCGCTGGGTCGCGTCGAGCTGCGCCTGGCTGGTGCGTGGCAGCTGCTTGCCCACCTGCTTGAACACGTAGACCATCAGGCCCGAGCAGTCGAAGCTGCCGGGCCCGGTCGAGCCGTAGCGGTAGGGCTTGCCGGCCTGCTGGCTGGCCACGCGTACGGCCCGCTGCCGGAAGGTCGTGGTCGCGACGTCGATCACGATCTCCCGGCTGGTGGCAGGGGTACGCGTGCTCGCACCCTGGTAGACCGCGCGCAGCCGGGTGTCCTGCGGGAAGTTCAGCGTGCCGGTGCCGAGGCCGTCCCAGCGGGTGAGCAGCCGGCCGGCGTACTCCCAGCCGCTGGACCCGGCGCGCTCGAGCCGGACGTAGCCGTCCTTGACCGGCTTGCCGTCCGCGAGCAGCCGCACCCCCACGGTGTGCCGGCCGGGGCTGACGGTGCCACCGGGGCCGGAGATCCGCAGCTCGGTCTGGCGCTTGGCCTGCTCGGGGGCAGCGGGCGAGGAGGTGGGCGTGGAGGCAGCGCCCTCGGGGTTCGGCGGCGCGGAGCTGGTCGCGGTGGCCGCCGGTGACGGGGTGGCCTCGGCCAGTGCCGGCGAGGCCAGGCAGAGGGGGAGCAGGGCGGCGGTCAGGCCGCTGCTCAGCGTGCTGCGGGTCGGGTGGAGCGCGGGCTTGACGTGCTTGGCGTGCCGAAGGGAGCGCATGGCGGGGCAGGACCTCTCACACGCCTGCGGGGTGAGCTGTCGGGCTCGGCCGGAGAGTGGCCGGCGCGCAGGAGCGCGCTTCGCCCCGAGGACCGCACGACGTGCGGCCCGTGGAGACCTGGGTCCCCCGCTCCCGCCCGGGTACGTGGGAGTGGACGTCCTGGGGTGACCGGGGGCGGGACTCGGCGATCCGGTCGGACGTTGATGACTGCCTGTGATTGTGCATGACGATTCGATGACGGACCGGCGTTTCCTGCAGTTCGCTGCTGTGACCGATCTCACGTCTGCTGCGGCGTGACCGGGACGGCGGAGCGGCGTCATGCGGTCGGCAGGGCGCCCGACACCACTGTCCACAGCCGGCAGCCATGGCGGCCTCCCGTCGGACCGGGCGCCTACCGTCGTCGCCGTGACCTCCCCGACCACCTCCCGCGACAGCCAGCGCGCGCGGGTCTACCGCGCCGAGGACGCGTGGGCGGCACGCCTGGATGCCGCCCGCCGCGGGGCGGCGCTGGCGACGATCGGTGGCAGCGCGCTGCTGCTGCCGGCCGAGCGCCGGCTCGGTGCGCTGCCGGCCGCGCGGGACTACGCCGCCCGGGTCGTCGCCCTGCCCGAGGTGGTGGCGGTCTTCGGCGCCGTCCGGCCCCCGTCGCTGCGGACCCGTCGCGGCGTCCGGGCGGCGCACTGGGAGTCGCCCGGGACGATCGCGCTGCCGGTGCCGGTGCACGGGGAGCCGTGGGCGCTGCGCGAGACCGTCCTGCTGCACGAGCTGGCCCACCACCTGGCCGAGTCGACCGGGCGCGCCCGTGGCCACCGGCCGCCCTACCCGTCGGTGGTCCTGTTGCTGGTGCAGCTGGTGCTGGGCGACGAGGCGGCGCTGGCCCTGCGGATCGAGTACGGCGAGCACGACGTGGAGGTAGGAGCACTGTGAGCGTGGCGCACGAGAGCGACCGGCTGGTCGACAAGGTCGGCAAGCTGCTGGCCCAGGCGGAAGGCACGGACAACGAGCACGAGGCCGCGGCCTTCGTCGAGCGCGCGCAGCAGCTCGCGACCGCCCATGCGGTCGACCTGGAGCTGGCGCGGGTCCGGCAGGCCGCCCGGCACGCCCGGGGCGGTCAGGAGCCGCTGGTGCAGGAGCGGGTGGACGTCGGCGCGCGCGGCAAGCGCGGCAACCGCCACCGGGTGCTGCTCTACTCCGTCGTCGCACGGGTCAACGACGTGCTGGTGAACGTCGCCCACGACAGCACCTACGTCCTCGGCTTCGGCCACCGCGCCGACCTCGACGTCGTCGAGCGGCTGTGGGCGTCGCTGGCCGTGCAGCTGACGGCCTCGGCGCAGCGCCGGTTGGACGCCGGCGAGCACCGCACCGCGGGAGTCGCTGCCCAGACCTGGCGGCTGTCGTTCTACGACGGCTGGGTGCAGGCGGTCGGGGAGCGGCTCGAGGCGGCCCGCGACCGGGCGGTCGCCGACGCCGTCGAGGCGGCGCCGGTCGCCGCAGGCGAGCCGTCGACGGCCCTGGTGCTGCGGGCCAAGGCCGAGCGGGTGCAGGACTTCTACTCCGCGACCTCCGAGGCGCGGGGCTCCTGGCGCGGGCCGTGGACGGGCCGCACCACGGTCAGCCGCCGCGCCGCCGCCTCCGGGCGGGTCGACGGCGCCCGCGCCGACCTCGGGCAGCCGCGGCTGCGCGCCCGCGGCCGGCTGGGGGCCTGAGCCGGGCCGCGGCTGAAAAGCGCAGCACCCCGCCCTCCGATCGGGAGGACGGGGTGCGCGTTCAGGGGGGTCAGCCGCCGAAGCCGGACTCCCGGGCGATGAGCAGCTTGTCGCTCTCGTCGTGCAGCGCGGCGCCGGCCACGAGCAGCGACGGGCGGTGAGCGTTGCCGTGGTGGCCGCAGAACAGCAGCTCCGGCCCGGCCGGCAGGGTCGCCCGGAGATAGGCCTGCGCGCCGCAGCGGTCGCAGCGATCCTGCGCGGTCAGCGGCGTGGCGTCGACGCGCGCGGTCGTGGTGGTGGTCGTCATGCGGCATCTCCTCTTCGTGGTCGGCGGACCTGCTCACTGCCCGCTGCAGAGCACAACGCCCTGCGCGGCCAGGACTTCCGAGGGCCGATGTGACGCTCGAGACGCCCGGACCGGGATGGGGCCGACTGGCCCCGTCGTTGCACACCGGCGTACCGCCCGGCGCGACCGCAGGTGCTGACAGCGCAGGAAGGCGTACGGGCCGGCCCGGCCGCAGGTGCTACCGCAGCAGGAACACGTGCGGGCCGATTCCGGCGTAGGCCTCCCGCCGCCGCAGGGCCTCCTGCTCCGCCCGACGGGCCCGTAGAGCTGCCGCCTCCGCAGCCGCGTACGCCGGCTGCAGCCGCCGGCGCTCGGCGGCCGCCGCTCTGCGGACCTCACCCTGCTGCTGCCGCAGGCGCAGCTGCTCCGCCTGGTGACGCCGCTTGATGGCCGCCGGTTCCTCCCGCAGCCGGCGGGTCAACTCGGCCTCCAGCCCCATCAGCCGTTCCCGCTCCGCGTCGCCGGCCCGCCGCACGGCGGCGAGCTCGGCCGCGGGCAGGCTGCGCGGCGCCGAGGCCTTGGCGCGCGCCGACACCGCCTTGTGCCAGGCCATCAGGGTGCGTCCCTTGGCCGGGCCGAGACCCTCGATCTTCGCGCGCCGGCCGGAGTGGTTCACGACGTCGGTGACCCAGGTCGAGAAGCCGATGCTCCAGAAGACCTCGACCATCCGGATGTCGGCCGCAGTGACCACACCGTGCAGCGACAGACGGTGCACCAGGACGTCACCGATGCCGGGCAGTGCCGCGTCCCGTACGGACAGCCGGGAAAGGGCAGCCGTGATGTGGGCCTTCCGCAGCTGCGCGAGCGCGTCGCGCATCCGGTGCTTCTCCTCCGCCTCGAATTGCCGCAGCGCGTCCACCACCCGCGTCCGCTCGACCTGGAGCCCCGCTGTGGCCGAGGCGATCTCGGCCTGTTCGCGCTTGGCCGCCGCCTGCTGCAGGGCGGTCAGCGCGGCGACCTGCTGCTGGTCGTTCCTGCGCCACCGGTCGAGCTCCTGCGTCGCGGCGGCGAGCCGTGCCTCCGCCGCCCGTCGCTCGGCCCGGCGCGTGGCGACGGCCCCGACCGAGTCCCGCTTCGCCCCGACCTCCGGCTGCGCGAGGTATCCGGGCACGCCGACGACCACGAGCGCCAGCAGGGCTGCGGCGAGCATCGACATCCCCACCAGCGGTGCGACGGCCAGCGCCGGCAGGGCGAGCACGGCGACGGCCAGGAAGCTTTGGCAGATCCTGGAGAGCAGCAGCCCGCCGGAGAAGGACGCCGGCTGGACACGTCGCCGCGACGCCCCCGCGGAGGAGGGCACCGACAGTCGCGACCCACCGGTGTCCGGCACGGGTTCGGTCTCCGGGTAGGCCTCCAGCAGCTCCGCCGGCAAGGGGAGCTCACGGGGGTCGAAGGGCGGGATCTTCGCCAGGCTGGAAGCCGTCCAGCACGAACGCAGCGATCCGAGGGCGGCGTCCACACCAGGAATGTCGGTCAGCGTCGAGAGCGCATGGCAGTCGACGAAGTCGTCGCGGCCGAAGAGCAGCTTCTCGTCGCCGTCGACGTGGAACTGCGCCCAGAGCCCGGGGTCCTGCAGCAGCAGCAGCAGGCTCCCGTAGATCAGCCAGGCGGAGAAGTGGTCGAGCGAGGCGTCGTAGTCCTGCATGCTCCGGGCCGGCGACTGGTAGTTGACGTGCCCCTTCTCCGCCGCCCCGTGGGCCGCCAGGCTCGGCACGAACATGCCGTCGTAGTCGATCAGCCGCAGCTTCCCGGACCTGTCGATGAGCAGGTTGCCGTGCTGCAGGTCGCCGTGCGCCAGCCCCGCGGACTGCAGGTCGGTGACGGCGGACGCGAAGTCGGCAGCGACGGCGGCCACCGCCTGCGGGTCGCTCAGATGGGCATCCAGCCACGGCAGCAGCCCGCGTGCCTCGATCCACTCCATCTTCAGGACAGGGAAGCTGCGGCCCTGCACCACGATCCCCTCCGGCTGGTAGTCGAAGCCGACCTGCCAGGGCCGCTGCAGCCGGGCCAGCTCGTCGGAGACCGCGGTGTAGCGCGCATGCTGGTCCGACACGTTGCGCGTGAAGCACTTCACCGCGAAGCGCCTGCCGTTCGTCCCGACGACGCTGAACACGCTGGCGAAGTTGCCGGAGATGGCGCGCGGCGTCCCCATCTGCGTCATCTGGACCCGCCCCCCGCGGAGGTCGGGGTCGGTGAAGCACCGGTCGGAGTTCTGGAGCGCCTCGGCATAGACGGCGCCACTCGGGTAGCTCGCAGTCGTCCTGGTCATGTCAGTCGAAGACCACGGTCACGAGGGTCACGTCGTCGTTCTTCAGCCGCCCGGCCTGCCGCTCGTCGGCGACCCAGTCGCGGAACTCCGCCGGGCCGGGCAGGTCGCGCCAGGTGAGCCACGGCGCGGCGGCCGACTCGTGCTGCGAGAGGAACCACTCCGCGAGGGCGTCCGTACACAGGAAAAAGGTGTCGCCACTGGTCCACGTGCCGGCCCGGGTGCTCCGGTGCCTGTCCAGCACGCGCCGCTTGCGCAGGCCCGTGTGCACCAGGGCGGGCGAGCTGCCGAACTCGACCGACGCCGTGAGCGGAAAGGCTGCCGTGAGCACGCCGCCCGACACCTGGAACAGGCAGCTGTCACCGACGGCCTCGGCCAGCCAGGTCCCGGTCCGATCGCCCGGCTCCGAGCAGAACTCCGCGACGAGCAGCGTCGCGTGCGCCCCCCGCTCCAGGCCCGGCTCCTCGTACCAGGAGATGGGCCGGCCGGCCTGCTCACGGCCGTGTGTGTAGTCCTGCAGGGACTGCGGCCACCCGCTGACCGCCCGGAAGACGCAGCCCCTCAGCTGCATGCGCTGCGCGTCGACGTACGTACGCACCAGCGAGCGGGCCCAGCGGCCGGAGAGCATGCTCTCGGTCGCGCCGTCGGCGACGGCGACGCGCAACCGGCCGTCGGTCAGCTGCCACGTGTCGTCGCGGCCCGGCGCCCCGACGGCGTACGCGTCCTCGTACTCACCCTCGGTGGAGCCGTCCTTCTGCCACCACCGGGCGACGGCGTTGCCACGCATAGGTCGCGACGCTATCGGAGGTCCGAGGCTCGGGTGCCGATGTCCAGGAACTGCACGATCGAGCTGACGTCGGCGTTGTAGACGAACCCGCGGGTGCCCTCCGAGGCGGTGAAACCCTGCTGCTGCGCGTAGGCCTTCATGTGCTCGGGCAGCGAGGAGGACATCGAGAACAACAGTCTGGAGAACTGGTCAGGGAGCCCGGAGTCGGAGTCCGGAAACGTTGCGGGCATGCCCCCTGCACCCGAGACGTGCAGGTTGAACAGCAGCGCGTTGCCGTCGGCAGACAGCAGCGACCGGATGCTCTGCGCGGCCTCCGACGGGTCGCCGTCGCTGCTCTCGCCGTCGGTCAGGTGGAGCACGACGGGCGGAAAGCAGGAGGGCCGCTCGTCCAGCCAGCCCGATACCAGCTGCGCGGCCTTGCCGAGCGCCGCCGACATCGGCGTGCCGCCGTTCGCGACGGGGTCGAGCCACACGGGGAACTTCACGGTCTGGTCGATGAGCCCTCCCGCGCCGTCGGGGGTCTTCTTCGTCCGCTCCTCGAGCCGCGCCGGCGAGGTCGCGATCACGCTCAGCGGGACCAGGTCCCGACCGGCCAGCACACCGGCGAAGGCGCTGCCGACCGAGGTGCCGTAGCCGATCACGGCGACGTGGAAGTAATCGCGGACCCCTTCTTCCTTGGCGCATTTGAGCGTCAACTCATAGAGCAGCCGGTTGATGGCGTCCGACACCACCTGCGCCTTGCGCTGCGCGCCCTCCCCTCCGATCTGGTCGTTCATGCTGCCGGACTGGTCGACCACGAACACGAAACACGTGGGGTGGGCCCTGCTGATCTCCGCGCTGTACGGCATGCCATCTCCTGGGGGTCGTTACAGGCACCATGTCAGAAGTTGCCGGATATGCCACTGGAGGAACGGGCCGCTGCGGCCCGGCCGGTTTCCCGCCGCCGCCGGGCGAGCTGGCGTTACCGTGAGCCCCCGCAGCTTCAGGAGGGCCAGATGAGCACGCGCACCGTGTCCGCCGAGATCCTGCTGCCGGCCGCTGCGGCGCTGCGCGAGATCGGTGAGCAGCTCGACGGAGCCGCCGAGGACATCGGCGGGGCGGGGCGGACCGCGCTGTCCGGTGCCGGCCAGTTCGCCGGTCAGCTGTCCGAGGGCGCCGCGGTGCTGTCGCTGTCCTGGTCGGCGGCCGCCCGGCAGGCCGGCCGCAGCACCGCGACGCTCGGCGCCGTGGCCGAGCAGGCGGTGGCTGTTGCCCGGGCGCTGGACGCGCAGGCCGCGGCAGCACTTGCCGCGGGCGCCGCGGCGGCACGGACCGGGGCACCGAGGCTGCGGTGACCTACTACCGGCTCGAGGTGGACCCCGACCCGCTCGAGCAGGCCGTGGCGCGGCTGCGCCGGGCGGGGCGGGCGCTGGAGGAGGCCGGGACGGGCGCTGCAGGTGAGGCCGCCGGCTGGTCGGCCGGCTGGCGCGGTGACACCGCGACCGCCGCCGCCGCCGAGGCCGCCGGGCTGGCGCTGCTGCTGTCCCAGGGGGCGAGCGCGCTCGACGGCGCCGCCCGGTCGCTGGACCGGCTGGCCGATGCCTACCGGCAGGCGTTGGAGATGGAGCTGCCGTCGCTGGACCGGCGGCGGGAGGCGGCCCTGGCGGCGCGGAACGCCGCGGAGGCCGCCGCGCAGGCGAGCTTCTCGCACACCATGTCCGCCGTCCCGTCCGGTCTGCGGGGCGAGGTGCTGCCCACCGCCACCGCCGCGCGGAGGCGACAGCTGGCGGCCGCGGCCGCCGAGGAGACGGCCGACCTGCGCGCGGTCGACGCGGCCTACGACGAGCTCGTCGAGCGGCTGCGGGCCCGGACGGCGCAGACCGGTGCCGCCCTCGCCGCGGACCCGCCCGTGCCCGTCCCGCAGCTGGCCGTGGCGGCGTACGGCCTGCCCGGGCCGTTCGGTGCGATCGCGTTCGGGCTGCTGGACGCTGCCACGGCGCTCGCCGGCCGGCTGCCGCTCGGCGTGCTGTCGGTGCGGCTGCAGAACCCTCCGAGCGACCCGGCCGAGCTCGCCGCCCTGCTGGACGAGGCACGTGCCGCCGGCCTGCCGCCGACGCAGTACCGCGCTGCGCTGGAGGCGCACTGGCTGGCGCAGGCGCTGGCGGCTGCGGGAATCTCCCCCGCCCGGTGGGACCCGAGCCTGGGGGCGGAGGCCAACCGCGAGATCATCGAAGCCGTCTACGCCTACTACGGCCGGCTCTACCTCGACGACCCGGACCTGCAGTGGGCCGGCATGGCCGCGATGATCGGCCCGTCGTTCGCCGGCGGCTTCCTCGACCTGGCGATGCTGCGCGGGCTGCCCGGACAGGTCCCGGCGCCGCTGCGCCGCGCGCTGCCACCAGGCGTGTCCGAGCTGGCCGAGCTCACGGCCGGCGAGATCGCCTTCTACGAGCAGACTCTGCTGCAGATGCAGCAGGACATCTTCTTCGACCAGGGCGTGCAGCACCAGGCCTACCTCGACGGTGGCCTTCCGGCGCTGGAGGAACTCGCGGCGGCGGGCCTGCTCAGACCCGAGAGCCTGACCGCCTGGCGGGACATCGCCGGCGGCGATCCGGTTCGAGTTTCCCGCGGCAATGCGGTTCACCTGCGACGTGAGCAGTACGAAATCATCGGCGAGACCTACGACCAGATGCGCAACCGCTTCCCGACCGGCCCCGTCGTGACGTGGGCGATGACGTTCGCCGGCTCCCCGTCCATTCCGGATGCCCGCTCCTATCCCGACGTCTTCCCCGCCACACTGGCGCAGGGCACTCCGGGACCGCGGCGGATCCCCCTGGTCGGCTGGGACAACCCGCTGCAGGTGACGGTCGAGGTGGAGACGCCCTTCCCGGCCGGAAACATCTCCGTGCGCGACGAACGGTGGGAGCTGATCGTGCAGGACACGCTGCCGGCATTCCGTGAGCTGATCGAGAACGACCCGGTGCGGGCCCGGGCCCTGCTGGAGCAGCCGGTCGGACAGCGGATCGAGCAGTTCCGGCTGTCCGAGCGCTGGCCGGAGCTGGTGGCCCAGCTGGCCGACTGGGACGTCGAGGTCCGGCAGTGATGCCGGCGCCCGGCCGGCTGTCCACCGCCATGATCGCCCTGCTGCTGACGACGGGATGCACCATGACCAGCTCCTCCGGACCCGAGCTGCGCGGCCCGCTGGTCGCCGAGGACGTCGTACGGCTGGACCTGCGCAACCCACCGACCCGGGATGAGGCCGGCTTCGCCGAGGGCCGCAACGACGTGATCCTCGAGCGGGTCGGCGACGCGATCGACGTGGAGATCACGCTTCCCGGCGACCGGCTGCTGCGTACCGAAGCCTTCGGGGTGGTCCTGGCCGGCCCGGTCGGGGAGCCCGCCGGCGACCACGCGGTCAAGGTCGTCCTCAACCGGCGGCTGCCCGACCTCGAGGCCGTGTCGGCGGAGCTGCTGGAGGAGGCCGATGCCCTCGCGCTCGACCCGGCCGACATCCAGGAATTCGTCGACTCGGTCGGCAGCCCGCCGACGCACATCGACAGGCGCGTGCTCATCGGCTCACCGGCAACACCCCCGGAGATCGACGTCGAGGTGCGCTACGGCTCCAGCGGCGACTGGATCCTGAACTACAACCTCACCTTCCCGGATCCCGCGTAGGAGGCGGCCGGGCGGCGGCTGGCCGCGTGGACCACACAGGCGCCGTGAGGCAGTACCTCGCGCGGCTCCGGGAGCGACCTGCGCCAGCGCCGCGGCACGACACCTGGCGTCGGTGGCTGCCTGCTCGTGGGCCAGGCCACGGGGCACGCCGCTCCGCAGCCGCGTGTGCCGTCTGGGCGGTGTGCACCACAGGTCAACAATCGGGAAATCTTGACCTGTGGTGTACACCCCGCTGGGCGGCACCCGTCGAGGTGCGAGTGGCCCGCTGCCTGTGAGGCCCGCTACCGTGCGCAGCATGACCCTGGTACGGCTGGCCCGGCCGACGTTCGTGAAGGACACCGCGCTGAGCGTGCTCCTCGGAGCCGTTGGCGGGCTGCTCGTCGCGACGGCCGTCGCGCTCGCGGGCTTCCCGGAGTGGGGCGAGACCCTGCTGAGCTTCCTGGTCGTGTTCGCCGTCTTCTTCGTGGTGGGGCTCGCGATCCGGGCGGGGATGCACGTCGGCTACGAGTACGTCAACCACGGGCTCGACCCGCGCGAGGACATGCCCCGCTCGGCCTACCTGCGCTACAGCCTGCCGTGGATGCGCTTCGGGGCAGGCTCGGCTGGGGCAGCTGCCGTCCTGTCGCTGGCGTTCCTGCTCGGCACGGGCGACGCCTTCCCCGGCTGAGGCTAGGACCAGGCCTCGCCGTCCCGGTTCCACTGCACGGTGCCGGCGATGGTGAGGAACAGCGTCGTCAGCGGCCCGAACAGGGGCGCCACCTGCGTGGAGAACGACAGCAGCAACACGCGGGGCGAGTCCGGCACGGGCAGGAAGACGTCGACCGAACGCGTGGTCCGCCCGGCCCGCAGCACGTCGGGCGGCAGCCTGTCGGCCGCCGGCGGCCCCGGCTCTGCCTCCGAGCCCGTCTCGAGAAAGCCGGCGTAACGGCGGGCCGCCTCGGACGTCGGCGCGTCGGGCGGCACGTCCGCGTCCGGTGCGACCGTGTCCCGGACGACCACCACCCCCCGGTTCGGCCCGAGGTCCGCCACGACGCTCTCCGCAGCGCCGTCGGCCATCGAGGCAGCCAGGTCCGACAGCGCCTGCTCCCCCGCCACCCGCTGTGGCAGCAACGACACCAGGCACGTGCCGGTGACGGGGCGGCGCTCGACCTGGAGGTCGAGCACCAGCAGCATCCGCATGTACTCGTGACCCGGGCCGCGGGTCAGCGACACCAGCTCCTGCTCGACCTCGCGACGCAGGACCGCGGTCGCATCGCGAGGGTGCTGGGCGAAGCGACGCAGCAGCATGGCTCGCACCGCTGCCCTCATGCCGACGGGGTCCACCGGGAGCCGGGTCCACCCCTTCGGCACGACGAGCCGGTAGGGCACGGCGGTGAACGGCGCGACGGCGAGCGGTGCAGCGGCCCGCGTGCCGGACCCGAGGCTCACGCCGGCTCCTCCCGCAGCGAAGCAGCCAGCTGGTCCACGACCGGCCGCGTCGTCTCCGCGTCCACCGGCGAGCCGAACCACGCACTCAGCATGACCGCCCGACCGGGTGCAAGACCCGGCCACAGGTACACCACGCTGGTCTGCAGCGACGGCTCTCGGCCCTCGCCCTCGTCGACGATGCGCAGTTGCTGCACACGCACGGCCGTCCCGAAGGCGGTGTCGAGCTCACTGACATCGGGGTCGGCGAACCGCTGCACCTCAGGCGCGACACAGGAGTCGACGACGTCCTCGAAGCGGTCGAACCCCTCCATCGAGACGTAGGCCAGCTCGGCAACCGTGTCGGCCAGCAGCTCGGCCTGCCCCACCAGGGCGTACGCGCCGGCCAGCAGAACGCCGTCGACGGCTGTGGTCCGCTCGCGCAGGCCGTCGAGCGTGGCGGCGTAGGTCTGCACGTACAGGTTCACGACGCGCGGATCCTCGACGATTCCGCGCACGGCGAGGGCGTCGGCGACTGCCGCGGCGGCCCACTCCCCCGCCTCGACCGGCTCGTGGACAGGCAGCTCGATCCACCGGGGGTCGAGAGCGACCTGCAGCCGGACCGGGTCCTGCGCCGAGGTCACCGCACCCGCTGGATCAGATCGGTGAGGATGTTGAGGTTCCCGCCGTCGCGCCAGTCGGGGTCGAGGGCTGACTGCACGACCTGCGTGCCGGCGCCGAGGTTCAGCGCCGTCGTGCCGACGGTGGACCGGCGAGCCAACCGCGTCGCGTCGGCGACGAGGTCGGTCGGCGGCGCGACCGGCATGGTGCGCAGGTCGAGCAGCATCTCGGCGGACTGACGGTGCACGCGGCTGGCGTCGAGGCCGCCGTCGAGGAACCGCTGCGGGAGCGTCACCGGGAACGGCGCGAACGTCGAGGTGCGCGCGGCGGCTGCGGCGTCCCGCGCCTGCGTGCGGACCTCGGCCAGCAGCTGCCGAGCGGCGACGCTGTCGCCGGAGTTCCCGGCGACAGAGGCGTAGCGGCGCAGCTCGCTGAGGTTCTCGGGGACCTCCATCGCGTACCTGGCCCGGTGGGCCTGCGTGGCCCGGCTGCCCGCCACCGCCGAGCGCACCGCGGGGAAGGTGCGCGAGGCGAGCCGGGTGAAGACGCTGCCGACACCGAGCGTGGCCACGCCGACGACGTCGAAGGCCACATCGACCCAGGAGCCGTCGGCCTGCAGGGCCAGCCCCAGGCTGACGATCAGCGCTGCGGCGGCCAAGCCGACGGCCAGCACCACCAGCCATACCGGAGCGGTGGCGATCGCGGCCACGATCGCCAGTGCGACGCCGGCGATCGCTGCGGCCCAGCCGAGGACGGTCTTGGCGTTGTTCAGCCAGCCGGCG
>JBBDWV010000022.1:22673-29022 GCA_040902655.1 Mycobacteriales bacterium | reverse complement strand
GGCTCATGAGTCAACGACTACCGCTACGCGCGCATCTTGACGTGAGTCACCAGGGACCGCTACGCGCGCATTTTGACTGAGTCACCGGGGACCGCGCAGCGATGCGTTCTGTGCTCAGCGGCGTCGGCCGACCCACCACGCCAGGCCGACGGCACCGGCGGCCACGGCCACGCCGGCGTACGCCGCCGGAGGTCCCGGAGGGGCCGGCATCCGGTTCCGGCGGACCCGCACCGGCCGGCGGAACTCCCGCAGCCGCCAGCCCTGCTCTGCCGCGTGCCGGCGCAGCGCCTTGTCCGGGTTCACGGCCACCGGGTTGCCGACTGCCTCGAGCATCGGCCGGTCGGTGTAGGAGTCGCTGTAGGCCCAACACTGCTCCAGGTCGTAGTGCCGCTCCGCCGCCAGCTCGCGGATCGCGGTCGCCTTGCCTTCGCCGTAGGCGTAGAAGGCGATCTCCCCGGTGTAGCGACCGTCCGCGACGACCATCCGGGTGGCGATGACGTGGTCCACGCCGAGCATCGCACCGATCGGGCCCACCACCTCCTCGCCGCTGCTGCTGACGAGGATCACGTCGCGTCCGACGGACCCGTGCTCGTCGAACAGCGTCACGGCCTCGGCATAGACCATCGGGTCGATCAGCTCGTGCAGTGTCTCGGCGACGATGGTGTTGACCTGCTCGACCGGCCAGCCGGCGCAGAGCACCTTGAGGTAGTCGCGCATCCGGTCCATCGAGGCCTCGTCCGCGCCCTGCAGCAGGTAGACGAACTGCGCGAAGGAGCTCTTGAGGACGGCCCGCCGGTTGACCAATCCGCCCCGGTAGAACGGCCGGCTGAAGGCCAGCGTGCTGCTCTTCGCGATCACGGTCTTGTCGAGGTCGAAGAAGGCCGCGGCTCGGGGTCGCTCACTCACCGCACGAGGGTAGGCCGAGCTCGCCTCGGGAAGGCGGTTTCGCCCCCGTCGACCGCGGGGACATCCGCCGTCGACCGCGTCACGTGCCTGACGTACGGTCCCTGTACGGGGCCGGCTCAACCCCCCCCGGAGCCGGTCCCAGCGAGACGAACCCCGCCACCCCCCCGGCGGGGGTCGTCCGCGTGTTCAGGGCCGGTGCGCCCACCCGGCCGGCGCAGGTGCCTGAGGATCCAGCCTGTCTGTGGTGTCCAGCTTGGGCTTGTCCGTGTGTCCAGCCTGCCTGTGGACGGCCGGTGGCGATCCACAGGCGACGGCTCGCCCTCGTCCGGCACGCGGTCCGTCGGCTGGGCTGGGCGACCTCGCGCCGCAGCAGGTCGGCGCCCGCACCGCGGAGGCCACCGTGCCCGCTCGCTGCCTGGTCATCACCGGTGATCCCGACGTGCTCGACGAGCTGCTCCGACTCGCCGCCGCTGCCGGCGTCGAGCTGGACGTCGCCGCCGATGCCGGGGCGGCTCGCGGGGCCTGGTCTGCCGCGCCCTTCGTGGTGTTGGCCGCCGACGCGCTTGCCGGGGCTGACCGCCTGCGGCTTCCGCGGCGGCCCGGCGTCGTCCTGCTCGGCCGCGACCTCGACGACGCCGGGATCTGGCAGCGCGCGGTCCAGGTCGGCGCCGAGCACGTCGTCTTCCTGCCCGACGCCGAGCGCTGGCTGGTCGAGCGGTTCACCGACGCGGCCGAGGACGGGGGCGGCGAAGGCGCGCTGGTGGCGGTGCTCGGCGGGCGCGGCGGGGCCGGTGCGACCACCCTCGCCTGTGCTCTGGCGGTCACGGCCGGCCGCGCCGGGCGGGCGGCGCTGCTCGTCGACGGCGACCCGCTCGGTGGCGGCATCGACCTGGTCTTCGGCGGTGAGCGGGACCCGGGCCTGCGTTGGCCCGGCCTGGTGTCGACCCGTGGCCGGGTGCCTGCGGCGGCGCTCACCGGCGCACTCCCGCGGATGCAGGGTCTGCCGGTGCTGTCCTGGGACCGGGGGACGGCCGAGGACCTCCCGGTCGAGGCGCTGCAGGCGGTGCTGACCGCCGGGCGGCGGGCCCATGAGCTGGTGGTGGTCGACCTGCCCCGCTCGCTGGACGCTTCCGGCAGGGCGGTGTTGGCCGTGGCGACCACCGTGCTGCTCGTCGTCCCGACGGAGGTACGCGCGGCTGCCGCCGCCGCGCGCGTGGCCTCCGCGCTGGCCGGCCTGTGCGCCGATCTGCGGCTGGTGACCCGCGGGCCGTCCCCGTCCGGGCTGGGCGGTGACCAGGTGGCCCGGGCGCTCGGCTTGCCGCTGCTGGCCGAGCTGCGGCCCGAGCCCGGCCTCGCGCTCGCCCTCGAGCACGGCGAGGCACCGGCCCTGCGCGGCCGCGGACCGCTGTCGGTGGCCTGCACCCGGCTGCTGGACGAGCTGCTCCCGTCACTGGGCCGGGTGGCCGCGTGACCGTGCTCGAGGCCGGTCTGCTCGACCGGGTGCGCCGGCGGGTGGCCGCCTCGGGGGCGGCACCGACCGCTGCCGCCGTGGCGGTCGCGCTGCGCGAGGAGGGCGGGGCGCTGCGGGGCGACGCGGAGTTGCTGCCGGTGCTGCGGCTGCTGCAGAGCGAGATCGTGGGAGCGGGGCCGCTCGAGCCGCTGCTTCGCGACCCCGCCGTCACCGACGTGCTGGTCAACGCGCCGGACGAGGTGTGGGTCGACCGCGGTGCCGGTCTCGAGCGGGCGGCGGTGCGCTTTCCGGACGACCTGGCGGTGCGCCGGCTCGCGCAGCGGCTGGCCGCGCCGACCGGCCGACGGCTGGACGACGCGCAGCCGTGGGTCGATGCCAGGCTGCCCGATGGCGTGCGGCTGCACGCGGTGCTGCCGCCGGTCTCTCCCGGCGGCACCTGCCTGTCGCTGCGCGTCGCGCGGACCCGGGTGTTCTCGCTCGCCGAACTGGTCGAGGCAGGCTCGGTGCCGCCGGACGGGGCGGAGCTGCTGGCCCGGCTCATGGCGTCCCGGGCCGCCTTCCTGGTGACCGGGGGAACGGGCACCGGCAAGACCACGCTGCTGTCCGCGCTGCTGTCGCTGGCCGAGCCGGCCGACCGGCTGCTGCTCGTGGAAGACGCCGGGGAGCTCGCGCCGGCTCACCCCCACGTGGTGCGGCTCGAGGCCCGGCCGCCCAACCTCGAGGGTGCGGGCGCGGTGACTCTTCGCGACCTCGTCCGGCAGGCGCTGCGGATGCGCCCGGACAGGGTCGTCGTCGGCGAGGTGCGGGGATCCGAGGTGGTGGACCTGCTGGCTGCCCTCAACACCGGTCACGAGGGCGGCTGCGGCACGCTGCACGCCAACTCTGCTCGCGACGTGCCGGCCCGGCTCGAGGCGCTTGCCGCCGTCGCCGGCCTCCAGCGCGAGGCGCTGCACAGCCAGCTCGCCGCCGGGCTCCGGCTGGCCGTCCACCTGGTGCGTTCCCGGACGGCTGGTGTGCGGAGGGTCGCAGAGGTGTGTGTGCTCGACCGGGGCGTCGACGGCCTGGTCCGGGCCGAGCCGGCATGGAGCTGGAACGGCGCGACGGCAGCCGGGACGGCGGGTCCGGCTGCGCGGCTGCTCGCCGACCTGGTCCCGCCGTGAGCGTGCTGCTGGCCGCGGCGCTGGCCGGCGCGTCGGCGGCGGCCCTGGTTGCGCTGCCCGAGGCGGGCCGGCTGCGCTTCGACGATCTCAGGCTGTCGCGGGCAGGTGCACCGGCCGGGCAGACAGGTGCACCGGCCGGGCGGTCGGGTGTGCCGGCCGGCTGGCTCGGTGCGCCGGCACTGCTCCCGGTCGTCGGCGGGGCCGCCGCCGTACTCCTGCTCGCCGGCCCGGTGCCGGCGGCGCTGCTGCTGGTCGGTGCCGGGGCGAGCTGGCGTTGGTGGTCCGTCCGGGCGCACCGAGGGGCCGCGGCGGAGGAGCGGGCCGGAGCGGTCGAGGCCTTCGGTGCACTGGCCGCCGAGCTGCGGGCCGGCCGGCCGCCCGCCGAGGCGCTCGCCGCGGCGTCCCGGGTGGCCGTCGGGCCGCTGCGGGAGGTCCTGCGTGCGGCCGCCGCCTCGACCGGCCTGGGCGGCAATGTGGCCGCCGCCCTGCGATCGCCGCCCACGGGTGCGCCCACGGCGGTGCCGGAGGTGCTGCGCGCGCTGGCCGCCTGCTGGACCGTGTGTGCCACGTCCGGTAGCGGGCTGGCGGCCGCGGTCGACCGGCTGGCGGAGGGGCTGCGGGCCGAGCACGCCCAGCGCCGCGCCGTCGACGCCGAGCTGTCCGGACCTCGGGCGACCGCTGGTCTGCTGGCCGTGCTGCCGCTGGGTGGCCTGCTGATGGCCGGCGGGCTCGGCGCCGACCCGCTGCAGGTGCTGCTGCACACCCCGCTCGGCCTCGTCTGCCTGACTGCCGGGCTGGCACTGGAGGGATGTGGTCTGTGGTGGACCCACCGGCTGGTGGCCCGCGCCGGCGGGAGCGGTTGAGGTGGTCGCCCTCAGCGGGCTGCTGGCCGGGCTGGTCCTGCTCGTCCTGCTGAGCCGGCCAGGTGACGGGCGGCTGGCGCACGCCGTGCCGCACCCCGGCTGGTCCGGCTCGCCGGCTCGCGGCCGGAGGCCCATCGGCCCGCGGGACCCGGAGCGGGTGACGCGCCCCCCGGTGCTCTCGATGCAGGGCACCGCCTGCCTGCTGCTCGGCGCAGCCACCGGCCTGCTCCTCCCCCTGCCGCTCGGGCCGCTCGCGGGTGCGGCCGTGGCGCTGGCCGGGCCGCGGGTCCTGGGCCGGCTCGAGCCGCGGGCGGTGCGGGCCGAGCGGGAGCGGTTGGTCAGCGACCTGCCGCTGCTGCTGGATCTGCTTGCCTCCTGCCTCGCCGGAGGCGCTTCGCTCGCCGGAGCGGCCGATGCCGTCGCGCGGGCCGTACCCGGACCGGCGGGCCGGCGGATGGCGGCCGTCGGAGCCGCCCTGGCGGTGGGCTCCCCACCCGCAGACGCGTGGGCTGCGCTGGCCTCAGCGGTGCCGGGCGATTCGCTGGCCCCGGGCGATCCGCTGGGGCCGGCCTCCCGGGCCCTGGCCAGGGCGGCAGACGGCGGTGCACCGGTCGCCCAGGCCGTGTCCCGGATCGCGGCCGACGCACGGGCCGAGGCCCGCTCCCGTGGCGAGCAGGCAGCGCGCCGCGTGGGTGTCCTGGCCGTGGCCCCGCTCGGCCTGTGCTTTCTGCCGGCGTTCGTGCTACTCGGGGTCGTACCTGTCGTCGCGGGTCTGGCCGGCCCGCTGCTCGGGTCGTTGTGAGGTGCCTGTGTGCAGCCGGCAGCCCTGTCCACAGATCAGCTGCGGCGCCTGGGATCCGGGGCTCCGGTCGGCGAGCGTCGGGTGCGCCGGGCGACCGCCTGGCATCCCGTTCCAGGAGGTCATCATGCGTGCTCTGCACACCGTCCGTACCGCCCCCGTCCGCGCCGCTGTCCGTCTGCAGGTGGCTCGGGCCCATCCCGAGGCCGGAATGACGACGGCGGAGTACGCCGTCGGCACCGTCGCGGCCTGCGGCTTCGGCGGCATCCTCTACAAGGTGATCACGAGTTCGGAGGTTCTCGGGCTCATCACCGGCGTCATCGGGCGAGCCTTCAAGCTCGCCTTCTGACCCCTGCCCCCGCCCGGGCCGGCGCGGCTCGCTGTCGCGCCGGCCCAGGCCTGGCCCGGGAGGTCCCCGTGCTCTGCTCCTGCTTCCGCCGCGTGCGCGGCTCTCGGGGCAGTGCGACCGCCGAGACCGCGGTCCTGCTGCCGGTGCTCGTCGTGGTGCTGCTCGCCTGCATCGGGGTGCTCGCCAGCGTCGCCGCCCAGCTCGAGTGCGTCGACGCCGCCAGGGCGGCCGCTCGTGCCGCGGCCCGAGGCGACGCACCGGCCGAGGTCCGGGCGACCGGGCAGCGCCTCGCGCCGCCCGGCGCCGTGGTCGAACTCACCTCCGGCGATGGCACCGTCGAGGTGCGGGTGCGCGCCGAGATCCAGCCGTTCGGGCGCGCGCTGCGGGTGCTCCCGGCCGTCGTGGTCAGCGGCCGCGCCACCGCCGCCGCCGAGCCGGGGTGACCGGCCGTGCGACGGGCGATCACGGCGCCGTGGTCGTCCTGGTCATAGCGCTGGGGGCGGTCCTCGCGCTGGCCGGCATGACGGCCAGCGCGCTGGCCGCGGGGGCCGTCACCCGGCAGCGGGCGGCCGCCGTCGCGGACCTGGCCGCCCTCGCCGCCGCCCAGCACGCGCTGGAGGGCCCGGCGCAGGCCTGCGCCTGGGCCACCCGGATCGCGCTGGCCGACGGTGGCATTGTCCGCCGCTGCACGCTGAGCGGTGACGTGGCCGAGGTGGTTGCCGAGGTGCGCCCACCGGGGCCGCTGGGGCGGCTCGGCAGCGCCACGTCCGTTGCCCGTGCGGGTCCTGGGGGGGGGCGGGG
>JBBDWV010000022.1:0-22663 GCA_040902655.1 Mycobacteriales bacterium | reverse complement strand
TGCCTCAGCCGGGTCCTGGCGTTCCCGCGGGAACGCCAGGACCCGGCTGAGGCAGGTCAGCTGGAGTCGTAGCCGGCGATGTCGGCCAGCCGGTGGGTGCTGCCGCTGTTGTTGAACAGGCTAGTCACGCCCGGCCAGCAGAGAGCGGCCGGCGGCGCCGGCGAGCACGCCTCCACCGGCGGTGAGGACCAGGCCGGGTCCCGGGAGCCAGCCCGAGAAGCCGACCAGCGAGGTCAGGTACACCAGCTGCCAGCCGGCCAACCCGACGGCGACGACGGCCAGCACGAGCGCCTGCGCCCCGGCGAGGCGCCTGCTGGCGACCAGCGCGCCGGCGAAGCCGAGCGACGAGGCGTAGAACGTCCACAGCCCGGCACCGCGGAAGCCGGAGACGGCGCCGAGGCCGGTGTAGACCCACGGCAGGAAGGCGCCGAGCAGCACCATCACGGAGGCGCCGAGCAGTCGGCGTTGCCCGATCGGGCGCCGGCGCCGGCCGACCGGACGGCCTGCACGCGCGGCCCGCTCGGGACGGGGGTGCGCGGCGGAAGCCATGCCGCGCATGCTACGTCGCGCCCAGCAGTGGAGCCGGCCGGCGAGCCAGCGGCAGAACGAGCGGCGAGCGGGGCGGGCCGACCACTCGTCGCCGCACATCGATCATTCGTCGCAGAAACATGTGACTGAGGTCACAGGGATCGTTGACCTGGCCGCTCGGTGGCTGGTTCTCTTCCGCCGGGTCGGTGCGCCGCACCGCGCGCGGCCCGTCACCTGGGACCCGAGGAAGGAACGTCATGGATGAAGCACAGCGCCGGAGCTACTGGCGGAGGAACCTGCGGCTGATGGCGGTGCTGCTCGCGATCTGGGCGGCAGTCTCCTTCGGCGCGGCGATCATCTTCGTCGAGCCGCTCAACCGGATCGTCATCGGCGGCTACCCGCTGGGCTTCTGGTTCGCGCAGCAGGGATCGATCATCGTCTTCGTGGTGCTCATCGCCATCTACGTCTGGCGCATGGACAAGCTCGACAAGGAGTACGGGATCACCGAGTACGAGCAGGAAGTGCATCACTCGTGAGCGACATCCAGCTGTGGACCACCGTGTTCGTCATCCTCACGTTCAGCGTCTACATCTACATCGCGTACGCCAGCCGGGTCAGCAGCACTGCCGGGTTCTACGTCGCCGGCGGTGGCATCCCGGCGCCGGCGAACGGCGCGGCCATCGCCGCCGACTGGATGAGCGCCGCGTCGTTCATCTCGCTCGCCGGCATCGTCGCGTTCGCCAACAACGGCTACGCCGGCTCGGTCTTCCTGATGGGCTGGACCGGCGGGTACGTGCTGCTGGCCCTGCTGCTCGCGCCGTACCTGCGCAAGTTCGGGAAGTACACGATCCCCGACTTCGTCGGCGACCGCTACTCGGAGACGGCGCGGCTCGTCGCCGTCCTGGCCGCCCTCGTCGTGTCCTTCGTCTACGTGGCCGGCCAGATGGCCGGCGTCGGACTGGTGTTCCAGCGCTTCCTCGGTGTCGGCACCGCCGCAGGCGTCGTGATCGGCATGACGATCGTCTTCTTCTACGCCGTTCTGGGTGGGATGAAGGGCATCACCTGGACACAGGTGGCGCAGTACAGCGTGCTCATCGTCGCCTACCTCATCCCGGCCTTCGCCATCTCCTCGCAGCTCACGAGCATCCCGGTCCCGCAGATCGGCTTCGGGCAGATCCTCGCTGAGCTCGACGGGTTGCAGCAGGACCTCGGCTTCGCGGCCTACACCGAGGCGTTCACGCAGACGAGCATGACGAACATGCTGCTGATCACGGCGGCGCTGATGTTCGGCACTGCCGGCCTGCCGCACGTGATCGTCCGCTTCTACACCGCCAAGAGCGTGCGGGCGGCGCGGTTCTCGGCCCTGTGGGCGCTGTTCTTCATCGCGCTGCTGTACACCGCAGCGCCCGCCATCGGCGCCTTCAGCAAGCTCAACATCCTCGAGCAGATCCCGGGCACCGCGATCGGGGACACGCCCTCGTGGTTCGACACCTGGTCGAGCGTCGGACTGATCACCGTCGACGACCTGAACGGCAACGGCATCATCGACTACGCGCCTGCCGCCACCGGCACCAACGAGCTCACGATCAACAACGACATCATCGTGCTCGCGACGCCGGAGATCGCCGGCCTGCCGGCACCGATCGTGGGACTGGTCGCCGCCGGTGGCCTGGCCGCGGCGCTCTCGACCGCTTCCGGACTGCTGCTGGTGATCTCCTCGTCGGTGGCCAACGACATCTACTACAAGCGGATCAACCACGCGGCGAGCGAGGCGCGCCAGCTGCTGGTGGGCCGGATGGCCATGGGCGGCGCGATCCTGGTCGCGGGCTACCTCGGCATCAACCCGCCCGGGTTCGTCGCGCAGGTGGTCGCCCTGGCCTTCGGCCTGGCCGCCGCGAGCTTCTTCCCCATCCTGGTGCTCGGGATATTCTGGAAACGATGTACGGCGGCCGGCGCCACGGCGGGCATCGTCGCCGGCTTGACGACCACCATGCTGTACATGCTCTGGACGATCGACATCTACGGCAACAGCGAGGGGCTGTTCGGCATCCCGGAGACCGGGTTCGGCACCGTCGGCATGATCATCAACTTCGTGGTGACCATCGTGGTGTCGCAGTTCACGGCCAAGCCCAGCCCGGCGATGCAGGCGCTCGTGGAGGACATCCGCTACCCGGGCAAGACGGTGCTCGTGGAGGCGCACCTGGCCGGGCGCCTGGACGACGTGGTCGTGGACGACCAGGGGCACGCCGTGGGCGTGCAGGAACACGGCCCCGACAGCGACCGGGCGGCTCCCCCGCCGGAGGGCCGAGCCTGATCGCACCGGGCTGCCGCGTCCGCCCCGCTCACCGTCAGGGAGCGGGGCGAACGCGTGTCGAGGTGCGGGTACCCACCTGTGGTCCCGACCGGTGGGAACGCCCTGACGGCCCCGGACGTCGAACCCGTTCGACAGCGGTTGCGCAGCTTCGGGTGTCGGTGCCGCAGGCTCCCCGAGGCGGGTCCAGCCGGTCGGTCGCTCCGTAACCCCGCGGGGCAGCCGTCGTTGCACGCAGTGACCACCAGCACCACACAGTTCAGGAGATCCCGGCATGCAGCCGTCGTTCGTCGCCCCGCCGGTCCCCGAGCGCCCGCGCGGGTTCGCCGCGCTCGCCGGTGACGCGCTGCGGCGGCCGGGCGGTCGTCGGGCGATCTCGGTGCTCTCGGTCGTGCTCTTCCTGGCGGGGGTGGCGATGTTCGCCTACCCCGTCGGCACCGATCTCTACAGCAACTACCACCAGGGTCAGCTGCAGGAGGAGTTCCGGGATCCCGAGGTCCAGACCGCCTACGCCGAACGCCGGATCCCGGTCGGCGACGGGCTGACGACGATGCGCATCCCGAAGCTCGACGTCGAGATCCTCGTGGTCGAGGGCACCACGCCGGCCGCCCTTCGCGCCGGCGCCGGCCACTACGAGACCAGCCCGCTCCCGGGCGAGCCGGGCAACGTCGCCATCGCCGGTCACCGCACGACGTACGGCCGCCCGCTCAACCGGATGGACGAGCTGACCGAGGGTGACGTGGTGGAGCTCCAGACACCGTTCGCGGTGCACACCTACAAGGCGGTCGGGGACTTCGGCGGCCACGGCAACCCGTGGGTGGTCCCGCCGACCGACTTCTCCGTCGTCGGCCAGCCCGACTCCGGCAGCTTCCTGACCCTGACGACCTGTCACCCCAAGGGCAGTGCGCGCCAGCGGCTGATCATGCGGTTCGAGCTGGTCGACAGCAAGACGCTCGCGCCGGCAGGCCAGAAGTCGTGACCGCGCGCCGGGTCCGGAGCGTCCTGGTACGGGCCGTCGCGCTCGCGGTGACGCTGCCGCTCGCCGGCGGGGTGCTGCTGGCGGTGGCTCCCGCGGCCGGCGCCGCGGTGACGGCACCCGGTGACGGCACCGTCTTCACCTCCTACGGCACCGTCGAGATCCGGGCCGGCTACCCCCGCTCCACCAGCGACCACCGCCTCACCCTCACCAGCCCGGGGGGAGCGGCCGTCACAGTGGCGACGGCCCCCGCCGGCCTCGACAGCGGGACGATGACCTACCGGCTCGACACCGGCTGCTGGACCTATCCCAGCTCTTCCTGCACGGGGGGCCGGCTGGCGCCGAACGGGCAGTGGACGGTCACCCAGAGCGGCGGCGCCAGCAGCTCGAGCACCTTCGTCACCCGGATCCGGCCGCAGGCCCCGACGTCCGTGACCGCCGCACCGGCCGGTTCCCGCGAGGTGCGGGTCAGCTGGCGACTCGGCAACGAGCCCGACCTGGTGGGCTGGGACGTGCTGGAGGGCGCGGAGGTGGTCAGGAGCGGGATCGGTCGCAGCGCCTGCAGCAGCGGCACCTGCAGCACCGTCGTCACCTACGCCACCGAAGGAAGCGGCGAGCACACCTACACCCTCCGCGCACATCGCTCGGTCAGCCCCGGCTCGAGCGCGACGCTGACGTCCCCCCTCTCCGCCCCCGCGACCGCGCGGCTCGACCCTCCGCCGCCGTCCCCCGCCCCCGCCCCCGCGCCGCACACGGCACCCGCCGAAGGCGGTACGGGCGGTGATCCCTCCGCTGGCAGCAGCTCGCCGGGCGCCGGCGACGGCGCGTCCACCGGCGGCACACCCGCTTCCGGCGGTACGCCCGCAGCCGGTGGCACGCCCGCAGCCGGTGGCACGCCCTCCGCCGGTGGCAGCTTCTCCGGCGCGGCGACGGCCGGTCCGGGCGGGAGCACGGCTCCCCTCGCCACCGGCTCCGGGACCGCCGGCGGGTCGGCCGACGAGCAGGCGACGGCTCAGCGCAAGGCCTTCGCGCTCACGTTCAGCACCTTCGGCCCGAAGCTCGGCATCCCCAAGCTCCCACCGCTCCCGCAGGGACAGTCGCCCGCCATCGCTCCCGAGCTGGCGGACGGCAGCTACGACCCGACCCTCGGATTCCAGGACCAGGTCGTCCGTGAGCAGGTCGAACTTACCCAGGGACAGTCGCAGCGGGTGCGAACCGTCGTGGGCACGGCGCTGGACTCCGAGCGCCTCCTGCGCAGCACCGCCGGCGCGCTGATCCTGCTCCTGGTCGGCGCCCACCTGCGCCGCTGGCTGGCCGCCGTCGGCAGGGAGTACGAGCACTAGCCAGCTGAGGGTTCGGCCTCCGTCACGCGCGGCGGTGCCTGCCGGGCGCTTCCTCGGTGCTCTCCGCAGCAGTGCCCGCCGGGGCCGCGCCCGCCGGGACAGTGCCCACCGGGGAGGTGGCTGCAGGACGCTCCTGTTCCAACTCCGCCTGGAGGCGAGCGTTCTCCTCGGCCAGCGACTCCTGCTCGTCGCGGGCGCTGCGGATCTCGCGCCGGAGCGCGACTTTGCGAGCCCGCTTGCGGGTGGCACCGACCAGCATCAGGCCGAGCCCGACCATGGCGACCGCGCCGAGGGCGACACCGACCAGGAAGAGCCCGCTGAGCGACACGTCGGCCAGCGACACCCCGAACGCCCGGGCGGTGATCGCTTCGGTGTTCCCCAGCGCGATACCCGCGCTGAGCACGAGGCAGAACAGCAGCAGGATCAGACCGAGAACGACCACAGCGGGCTCCTTCGCCGGAGGACAGGGACGTTCAGACCCTTACCCCGCCGATGCCTGCTGCAGACCGCTCGTGAGCACCACGTCCAGCAGTCGTACGGCGCCGGCCTTGTCGAGCGGCTCGTTGCCGTTGCCGCACTTGGGTGACTGCACACACGACGGGCACCCGCCCGGGCATTCGCACGACGCGATCGCCTCCCGGGTGGCCTGCAGCCAGGCAGCTCCCCGGCGGAAGCCCTGCTCGGCGAAGCCCGCGCCGCCGGGATGACCGTCGTAGACGAAGACGGTGCACGCGCCGGTGTCCGGGTGCAGTGCGGTGGAGACGCCACCGATGTCCCAGCGGTCGCAGGTCGCGAACAGCGGCAGCAGGCCGATCGCGGCGTGCTCGGCGGCGTGTGCCGCGCCCGGCACATCGGCCGCGGACAGCCCGGCCAGCTCGAGCAGGCCAGCAGACACCGTGTACCAGACCCCGCGGGTCCGCAGCTGCCGTGGCGGCAGGTCCAACGGCTCCTCGCCGAGCACCTCGCCGCTGCCGTGCCGCTTCTTCAGGTACGACACCACCTGGTTGGTGACGTCGACAGTCCCGAAGACCAGCTCCACGCCGTCATGGGACGACACGCGCAGGGCATCGACGACCGACAGATCGGTCACGTCGCGGGCCGAGGTCGCGTAGTCCGGCTCCTCGGCGTGCACCAGCGCGACCGCGGCGTCGAGGTCGAGCGCGTCGACCAGCCAGCTCTCGCCCTGGTGCAGGTAGACGGCCCCTTCGTGCGCGTGAGCGTGGGCCGCGTGGTGGTCGACCGTCCCGAGCAGCCGGCCCGTCCCTCGCTCGACCAGCCGCACCGGCGGCCCGCCGGTGCCGCGGATGTCGACCTCCGGCCGGTCGCGGGAGGTCCAGAACCAGCCGCGGGGCCGCGCGCGCAGCACACCCCGCCGCACCAGGTCCGCGAGCAGCAGCTGCACGTCCGAGGGCTGCCCGAACAGCTCCAGGTCCGTCTCGGTCAGCGGCAGCTCGGCCGCCGCGCAGCCCAGGTGCGGCGCGAGGACGTAGGGGTTCGTCGGGTCGAGCACCGTCGTCTCCACGGGGCGGCCGAACAGCGCCTCCGGGTGGTGCACCAGGTAGGTGTCCAGCGGGTCGTCCCGCGCCACGAAGACCGCCAGTGCCCCCTGCCCGGCCCGCCCGGCCCGCCCGGCCTGCTGCCAGACCGACGCGACCGTGCCGGGCCAGCCGGTCAGCACCACCGCGTCCAACCCCGAGACATCCAGTCCGAGTTCGAGCGCGTTGGTGGCCGCCACCCCGGTCAGGTTTCCCGACTGGAGCCGTCGCTCGAGCTCGCGCCGCTCCTCCGGCAGGTAGCCGGCGCGGTAGGCCGCCACCCGGTCCACCAACTCCGGCGCCGCCTGCGACAACGCCCGCCGGGCATTCAGCGACACCGCCTCCGCGCCGCGTCGGGAGCGGACGAAGGCGATCGTCCGCGCCCCCTCCACCACCAGGTCGGCGAGCAGGTCGGCGGTCTCCGCCGTGGCCGATCGGCGTACCGGCGCACCGTGCTCCCCGCCGCCGTAGGACGGCATCAGCGGCGGCTCCCACAGGGCGAACTCGGTCGCCCCCCGGGGGGAGGCGTCGTCGGTGACCGGCACGACCGGCAGTCCGGTCAGCCGTGCCGCCGAGACCTCGGGATCGGCCACCGTCGCGCTGGCCAGCACGAAGACCGGCTCCGAGCCGTACCGCGCGCAGATCCGGCGCAGCCGGCGCAGGACCAGCGCCACGTGCGAGCCGAAGACGCCCCGGTAGCTGTGGCACTCGTCGACCACGACGTACGTCAGGGAGCGCAGGTACGACGCCCAGTCCGCGTGCCTCGGCAGGATGCCGCGGTGCAGCATGTCGGGGTTGGTGAGCACGAAGCGGCCGTGCCGGCGTACCCAGTCGCGCTCCTCGCGGGGGGTGTCGCCGTCGTAGGTCGCCGCCTTCACCGAGATCAGGTTCAGCGCCCGGATCGCCCGCAGCTGGTCGGTGGCCAGAGCCTTGGTGGGCGAGAGGTAGAGCACGCCGGCGCGGTCGTCGGCCAGCAGCGCGGTCAGCCCCGGCAGCAGGTAGGACAGCGACTTGCCGCTCGCGGTGCCGGTGGCGACGACCACGGACGAGCCCCCGCGGATCAGCTCGGCGGCCTGCACCTGGTGCTCCCACGGCCGCGCGACGTCGGCCAGCCGGAGCCGGTCGACGAGCAGCGGATCGACCCACGCCGGCCAGTCGGCGCAGCGGCCGGTGCGTGCGGCCACGTGCTCGACGTGCGTGACCCGCTCGGCCCGTGCCGGATCGAGGACCAGCCGCGACAGCAGGCTCTGGGCGGGGGAGGAGGTCACGGGCAGCCAGTCTCCCAGACCCCTGCGTCATGCTCATGGGAGCCGTGCGCGCGGGGCGAAGCATGACGTGCGGGAGTCCGCGGGTGGCGGTTCATCTGCGGGGTGCGGTTGGATGTGGGAGCGCCGGGTACGGCGCGAGAAGCCCCCGGAACGGGGCTCGTCGTCGTACGCGCACTGGAGGAGACCTCGTGGACCTGTCCCTGTCGACCCGCTCGGAAGACGGCCCGGGAGGCCCACGCACTGTGGTCGTGGTGGGCGGCGAGATCGACGTCTACACCGCACCCAAGCTGCGAGAGCAGCTGATCGACCTGGTGAGCAGCGGCCAGTACCACCTGGTCGTCGACATGGAGGGTGTCGAGTTCCTCGACTCGACCGGCCTCGGCGTGCTGGTCGGCGGCCTCAAGCGGGTCCGCGCGCACGAGGGCTCGCTGCGCCTGGTCTGCACCCAGGAGCGCATCCTCAAGATCTTCCGGATCACCGGCCTGACCAAGGTCTTCCCGATCCACACCTCCGTCGAGGAAGCTGTCGCCGCGACCGACTAGTCGCGCCTCCCCGATGGCCCTCGTCGAGCTCTTCCTCACTCCGCTGCCCGCGCACGTCCGTACTGCCCGGCTCGTCGTCGTGGCCGCGGCCCGCCGCGCCGGACTCGCTGACGGGCTGGTGGACGAACTCCGCCTGGCCCTCGGAGAGGCCTGTTCGCGGGCCGTCGGCCTGCACCACCGACATGCCTCGGACGTCCCCGTGAAGGTCACGATCAGTGACGACCCGGGCGGCCTGACGGTTACGGTCACCGACAGCGGGCCGGCTGCCGGTCCTGCGCCCGACGACCTGGCCGAGGGGCTGCTGGACGGCGGCGCCGCCGACGGACAGGAGGAGCTGGTGGATCCCGACGTCGCCCTCGCCGTCCTGGCCGGCCTGGTCGACGGGATCGACATCTCGGCATCCGAGGCGGGCACTACCGTCACGATGCGCTGGCCGCTACCGCCCGGTAGCCACGGCCCCGGCGGCACGGCGATCTCGCACGGGTGAACGGCTGGGCACGTGCTCGGGCGCCTGGTGTGCCGCCCACCAGCTGTTGATCGGTATGCTCCGGCCGCCCGGTCCGCCGGGTGGTCCGCCGTCGGGCTCGGTCCCGGAACGGCGGGTCCGACGACTCTCCCGCCAGCCGGGCGCGAGGGCCGTACGCCCGTCCGGGCCCGAGCCCCGCTGGCGACCACCCGGCCGTACCGCACCAGGAGGACGTTCACCTTGTCCAAGCTCGCCGCCCTGAATCTCGCCGTCTCCGGCGAGGATCTGGCTTCCGTCGCCGACAGCGACAAGCCGATCGTCTATCTCATCCTGCTCACCTCGCTCGTGGCGCTCGGCTTCGCCGCCGTGTTCGCCAAGGAGGTCCTGGCCGCTGGACAGGGCACGCCGAAGATGATCGAGATCTCCAAGGCAGTCCAGGAGGGTGCGGCGGCCTACCTGAGCCGGCAGTTCCGGACGCTGGCCGTGTTCGCCGGCCTGGTGTTCCTGCTGCTGTTCCTGCTGCCCGCCGAGAGTACGGCGGTCAAGGTCGGGCGTCCGCTCTTCTTCCTCGTGGGCGCGGGCTTCTCGGCCCTGGTCGGCTTCATCGGCATGACGCTGGCCACGCGGACCAACCTGCGGGTGGCCAACGCCGCCAACGAGTCCGGCACCAAGCCGGCGCTTCGGCTGGCGTTCCGCGCTGGTGGCGTGGTCGGCATGTTCACCGTCGGTCTCGGCCTGCTCGGCGCGACGATCGTGTTGATCATCTACGGCCCGGACGCGCCGCGCGTGCTCGAAGGCTTCGCCTTCGGCGGCGCGCTGCTCGCGATGTTCATGCGCGTCGGCGGTGGCATCTTCACCAAGGCCGCCGACGTCGGCGCCGACCTGGTCGGCAAGGTCGAGCAGGGCATCCCCGAGGACGACCCGCGCAACGCCGCGACCATCGCCGACAACGTCGGCGACAACGTCGGCGACTGCGCCGGCATGGCAGCCGACCTGTTCGAGTCCTATGCCGTCACGCTGGTGGCCGCGCTCATCCTGGGCCAGGTCGCCTTCGGCGAGCAGGGCCTGGTCTTCCCCCTCATCGTCCCGGCCATCGGCGTGCTCACCGCGCTCGTCGGCATCTACGGCACCAGCCCCCGCGACAGTGACCGCAACGGCATGAACGCCATCAACCGCGGCTTCTTCCTGTCCGCGGTCGTGTCCGCCGTGCTGGTAGCGATCGCGGCATTCCTCTATCTGCCGTCCTCCTTCGGCGAACTCACCGGCGGTACCGACTCGGCGAGCAATCCGCGGTACGTCGCCATCGGCGCCGTGATCATCGGCATCGTGCTGGCCAGCCTGATCCAGGTGCTGACCGGCTACTTCACCGAGACCAACCGCAAGCCGGTCCGCGAGATCGGCAAGAGCGCGCTCACCGGCCCCGCCACCGTGATCCTGGCCGGCATCAGCGTCGGGCTGGAGAGTGCGGTCTACTCCGCGCTGCTCATCGGAGGGGCGGTCTACGCCGCGTTCCTGCTCGGCGGCGGCTCGACCATCGTGGCGCTGTTCGCGGTCGCGCTCGCCGGCACCGGTCTGCTGACCACCGTCGGCGTCATCGTCGCGATGGACACCTTCGGCCCGATCAGCGACAACGCGCAGGGCATCGCGGAGATGTCCGGTGAGGTGACCGAGGAGGGGGCGCTGGTCCTGACCAGCCTCGACGCCGTCGGCAACACCACCAAGGCCATCACCAAGGGCATCGCGATCGCCACGGCCGTGCTTGCCGCGACCGCGCTGTTCGGGTCCTTCCGCACCGAGGTCGAGCGGGCGCTGAGAGTTGCGGGCAGCACCGCGGAGTTCTCGCTGTCGATCGAGAAGCCGAACCTGCTGTTCGGCCTGATCATCGGCGCCTCGGTCGTCTTCCTGTTCTCCGGTCTGGCGATCAACGCGGTGTCCCGCGCTGCCGGACGGGTGGTCTTCGAGGTGCGCGAGCAGTTCCGCACCAAGCCCGGGATCATGGACTACAGCGAGAAGCCCGACTACGCCCGCGTGGTCGACATCTGCACCAAGGACTCGCTGCGCGAGCTGGCCACGCCCGGCCTGCTGGCGGTGCTGTCGCCGATCGCGGTCGGCTTCGCCCTCGGCTACCAGCCGCTGGGCGCCTTCCTCGCCGGGGCGATCGCGGCCGGCGTCCTCATGGCGGTGTTCCTGTCCAACTCCGGTGGGGCCTGGGACAACGCCAAGAAGCTCGTGGAGGACGGCACCCACGGCGGCAAGGGCTCGCCGGCACACGAGGCGACGATCATCGGCGACACCGTCGGTGACCCGTTCAAGGACACCGCCGGCCCGGCCCTCAACCCGCTGCTCAAGGTGATGAACCTGGTCGCGCTGCTCATCGCGCCGACGGTGGTCCAGTACGGCATCGGGACGGACGCGAACCTGGGCGTCCGCTTCCTGGTGGCGGTCCTCGCCATCGCCGGCATCGTCGCCGCGGTCACGGTCAGCAACAGGCGCAGCGTCGCCGGTGCGGTGGAGATCGTCGAGGCCAGCAGCCTGACCAGGTAGCCCCGCCTGCACGTACGGCCCGCCTCTGCCGGAGGCGGGCCGTACGTGTCCCAGGTCGGTCACGGTGTGCGAGTGCGCCCGTTCGGGGCGTTACGCCGCCGCAGCAGTGGGTAGTCGCAGCGCAGCAGTCGTGGGAGAGTGCGTCCCGCTGTCCTCAGTGCCGTTCCCTGTAGCCCGAACGGTCGTTGTTCCGTTCGACCCTGTCTTGTCCCGGTTTGCACCGGTACGTGAGGAGCACTACATGAGCGTTGTTCGCCGATCCCTCGCAAGCGCCACGGGGCTTGCGCTCGCACTTCTGGTGGCCGCGCCCGCGGCTCCTGCGTCTGCCCAGGCGAGCCCGGCCGGCGCCTTTGCCGACGCCAAGGGCGTGATTGTCAACCTCACCGTGCTGACCGCCGTGCCGGTCCCCGGGGCGCTGGGCAACACCGAGCTGGACCCGAACACCTTCGCCAGCTCGAGCCAGTCATGCCCGCCGCAGGTCGCCGAGCCGGACGCGGACGAGCTGCTCAACGTCGACGCCGGCCCGGCGGCGACGGCCAACACCGTCAACACCCTGGCCGGCGCCCGCTGTGACGCCCCGACCGGCGTGGCCTCTGCGCAGACCGAGGGCGTCACCGCCCTGGTCAACGCCGGCGTGCCGACGATCACGGCCGACGTCATCCGGGCGCAGGCCAACAGCGACTGCGTCACGGCGCCGAACGGCGACGGCTCGCTGTTCACGAACCTCACCATCGCCGGCCAGGCCATCGACGCAACGCCCGAGCCCAACACCCGGATCGACATCCCGGGCGTGGCCACGGTGATCGTCAACGAGCAGCACCCGACCGCCGACGGCCGCGGCATCGTCGTCAACGGCCTGCACATCATCGGTGCCAGCCCGCTGCTGCGCGGTGACCTGGTCATCAGCCACGCGGTGAGCGGCGTGGTCTGCCCGAACGGTGCGGGTGCGGAGATCGCAGAGGGGCTGACGGCTCCGGACATCACCTTCGACAAGGACGCCAGCCCGTCGACGGCGCAGGCCGGTGACACCGTCACCTACACCGCGAGGGTCACGAACAGCTCCGACCAGCCGTGCGACGTCATCTCCTTCATCGACCACCTCAGCCCGGTCTTCGAGTTCGTCTCCACCAGCGGCGGCTTCGGCGACGCGGCCCTCGACCCGGCGCCCGTACGCGGCGACGAGGGCCAGGACGTCGTTCTCTCGCCCGACGGCGTCATCATCGAGCCTGGTGGCTCGGTCACCCAGCAGATCGTCGTCCGGCTCGCCGACGACGTCGCACCGGGGACCTACTTCAACACGCTCGAGATCTTCTGCGGCGTGAACGGCAACTTCGCCAGCGGTCCGATCGCGCCGGTCACCGTGCCGGCCGCAGCCGAGCTGCCCGCAGCCGAGCAGCCGGCAGCCGAGCTGCCCGCAGCGGAGCAGCTGCCGCGCACCGGCGGCGCGCCGGTGCTCGCCCTGCTCGCCCTGCTGATGGTCGGCGGTGGCCTCGGCGCCCGTCGCCTGCGTGGCTAGCTAGTCCCTGCGCGACGGGTCACCGCTCGTGCCCGATGGGGCGTCCTCCTGCGGGAGGACGCCCCATCGGCGTCTAGCGTCCTTCCGGTGACCGTGCCGCTGCCCGACCCGTCGTCCCTGCTCGCCGAGGCTCCGCTGGTCTGGGCCGCGTTGCAGACCGCCGGCTGGTCGGCTGCCGCGCTCGACGGGCTGCTGGGAGCCACCGCCCGCACACACCTGGACCGGGACGAACTCGCGCCGCTGCTCCGCCGCACCGACGGCGGCTCCGCACTCGAGGTGCTCGCCCGGCTGTTCGTGCTCGGCACGGACGTCGATCTCAAGGCCGCCCGGCGCGCCGGAGTGCCGGAGAGCTGGCTGGTCCCGGACGGCTACGGCGTCGCCGCTGCCGTCCGGTTGCAGCCGGTCATCCACGGCGGCGTCGAGGTGCTGGTCGCGCACGACCCGAGCCGAGCCGCCGCCGGGGTGCATCCCGACCAGGTGCTGGGGGTCGGCGCGGCGAGCCTGACGCTGGCCGCCGCGACGCCGCGTACCCACGTCGGGCGGACTCTCGACCTCGGCGCCGGCTCCGGGGTCCAAGCGCTGCTCGCCGAGGACCACAGCGAGCTGGTCGTGGCCACCGACGCCAACCCCCGGGCGGCCGCCTACACCCGGCTGTCGGCGGCCCTCGGCGGTCGCGACGTCGAGGCCCGCGTCGGTGACCTGCTCGAGCCGGTGGCGGGCGAGGCGTACGACCTGGTGGTCAGCAACCCGCCGTTCGTGATCGGCGGGGCGGGTGGGGACGGCAGAGCGCGCTACACCTACCGCGACGCGGGGCTGGACGGCGACGAGCTGTGTCGGCGCCTGGTCGCCGAGCTGCCGACGGTGCTGGCACCAGGGGGCACGCCGTGCTGCTCGCCAACTGGCTGCACGTCGAGGGCGAGGACGGCGACGCCCGGGTGCAGTCGTGGTTCGGCCGGGATGTCGACGGCTGGGTGGTGCAGCGCGAGCTGGCCGCGCCGGAGGACTACGTCACGGCGTGGCTGCGCGACAGCGACGAGGGCGCCCGCTTCGATCAGCTCTACGACGCCTGGATGGACTGGTTCACCCTGCGCGGGGTCGAGGCGGTGGCCTTCGGTGTGCTGGCGCTGCGCGCCGGCGGGACCGGCCGGGTCCACCTCGACGACGTTCCGCAGCCGGTGGCACCGGCGTGGGGCGAGCAGGTCCCGGCCTTCTTCACGCGTCAGGACACCGTGGACCGGGGCGTGCTGGCCACGGCCTGGCGACTGCGCGACGACGTCCGGCTGCACTCGGTCGCCCGGGCCACCGAGGAGGGCTGGCTGGCCGATGTGCAGGTGCTGCAGCAGGAGGCGGGGCTGCGCTGGTCCGGCGCGGTGGACGACTACGGCGCGATGCTGCTCGCCGGGTGCGACGGCAGTCGCCCGCTGGGGCACCTACTCGGCGTGCTGGCGGCCAGCACGGGGATCTCCGAGGCCGCGGTCGCCGAGCAGGCGCTCCCTGTCGTCGAGCGGCTCGTCCAGCAGGGGTTCCTGATCCCGTGAAGTCTCAAGGGCTCTGGTCGGTCAGCCCGTCGAGCAGCGTGACGATCTGGGTGATGCCTGCGCCGACGGTCGCGAAGCCCGTCGCCACAGTCTCCTCGAGCCTGTCGAGCCGGCCGTCCATGCGGTCGAACCGGCCGTCCATGCGGTCGAGCCGGCCGTCCATGCCGTCGAGCCGGCCGTCCATGCCGTCGAGCCGGCCGTCCATGCCGTCGAGCTTGTGCCCGAGCTCGACCTGGCTCTGCCGCAACGCGTTCAGCGCACTGGTGTGGGCGCGCAGCTCGGCCCGCACCTCGGAGACGTCCCGGTCGGCTCCGGCGGACAGCGTGCGGGCCGCGGCGGCGTCGGTTTCGGCCCCCGCCGCCCGCTCGCGCAGCTGCGCCACCTCACGCTCGACCGCGCTCAACCGGCTCTCGATGTCGTCAGGTGTCGCCATCTGTCGAGGGTACGGCCGGTTGCGTGCTGACGGCAGCTGTCCACAGGACCGGAGTCGACCCCCGGGCCGGGCTCGCGATCTGGCCGCCGGACCGCGGCGGGATCGTGCCGCCCGCACCGTGGGGCACACTCGAAGAAGCGGCGCCGTGCCGCTCCCCGAACGCCGAAGACCTTGGAGAGCCGTGCCCGACACCGACACCCCGACCGCAGCGAGCGCCGTGCAGGCGCCCGGCGGGCAGCGGGCGCGCACCGGGACCGGCACCCGGCTGGTGATCGTCGAGTCGCCGGCCAAGGCGAAGAAGATCGCCTCCTTCCTCGGCGCCGGCTACGTCGTCGAGAGCTCGATCGGTCATATCCGGGACCTGCCGCGCAACGCCGCCGACGTACCGGCCAGCCACAAGGGTCAGGCGTGGGCCCGGCTGGGGGTGGACGTGGACAACGGCTTCCAGACCCTCTACGTCGTCAGCGCGGACAAGAAGGCGCAGGTCGCCAAGCTGAAGGCGCTGCTCAGGGACTCCGACGAGCTCTTCCTCGCCACGGACGAGGACCGCGAGGGCGAGGCGATCGCCTGGCACCTGCTCGAGACGCTCGACCCCAAGGTGCCGGTGCGGCGAATGGTCTTCCACGAGATCACCCCGCAGGCCATCCAGCACGCGGTCGAGACGCCCCGTGAGCTGGACCGGGCGCTGGTCGACGCGCAGGAGACCCGCCGGGTGCTGGACCGGTTGTACGGCTACGAGGTCAGCCCGGTGCTGTGGAAGAAGGTCATGCCGAAGCTGTCGGCGGGCCGGGTGCAGTCCGTCGCCACCCGGGTCGTCGTCGAGCGCGAGCGGGCCCGGATGCGCTTCCGCCAGGCGGAGTACTGGGACATCGAGGGCGCTTTTGTCGTGCCGGAGGCACGCCAGCAAGGGACCGCCGCTGCGGACGAGAAGGACCCGACCGCGCCGCGCAAGCTGAGCGCCACCCTGATCGCGCTGGACGGCAAGCGGCTGGCCACCGGCGCCTCCTTCGAGCAGGAGACCGGCGAACTCAAGCCCGGCCTCGAGGTCGTCCACCTCGACGAGGCCAGCGCCCGCAGCGTCGCCGAGCGGCTGGGCGCCGCCGCCTTCAGCGTCCGCTCCACCGACGAGAAGCCCTACACCCGCAAGCCCTACGCCCCGTTCATGACGTCGACGCTCCAGCAGGAGGGCGGCCGCAAGCTCCGCTTCTCCGCACAACGGGTCATGCAGACCGCCCAGCGGCTGTACGAGAACGGCTACATCACCTACATGCGCACCGACAGCACCAACCTGTCGGAGACCGCCGTCACCGCCGCCCGGCAGACCGCCCGGGACCTCTACGGGCCTGAGTATGTCCCGGACGCACCGCGCCGCTACAGCGGCAAGGTGAAGAACGCGCAGGAGGCCCACGAGGCGATCCGCCCCTCCGGCGACGTCTTCCGCACGCCCGGTGAGCTCGCCCGCGAGCTGTCCGGGGACGAGCTGCGCCTCTACGAGCTGATCTGGCAGCGCACCGTCGCCAGTCAGATGGCCGACGCCAAGGGCGTCAGCGCGACGATCAAGCTCGGCGCGAGCACGGCTGACGGCACCGACGCGGAGTTCAGCGCGAGCGGCAAGGTCGTCACCTTCCCCGGGTTCCTGCGGGCCTACGTCGAGGGCTCCGACGACCCCGACGCCGAGCTGGAGACCGCCGAGCGCCGGCTGCCCCGGGTCTCCGCCGGCGATCCGCTCGGCGTGGATGCGCTGGACCCTTCCGGCCACACCACCAGCCCGCCGGCCCGCTTCACCGAGGCCTCGCTGGTCAAGCGGCTGGAGGAGCTCGGCATCGGCCGGCCTTCCACGTACGCCTCGATCATCACCACGATCCAGGACCGCGGCTACGTCTGGAAGAAGGGCTCGGCGCTCGTCCCGACCTGGCTGGCGTTCGCGGTGATCGGCCTGCTGGAGCAGCACTTCGCCCGGCTGGTCGACTACGGGTTCACCGCCGCGATGGAGGACGACCTCGACAGCATCGCCGGGGGAGAGGGCAACTCGGTGGAGTGGCTGACCCGCTTCTACTTCGGCTCCGACGAGGGCCAGGAGGGCGGCCTGGCTCAGCAAGGCGGGCTGAAGAAGCTGGTCGGCGCCAACCTCGACGACATCGACGCCCGCGACATCAACAGCATCACCATCGGCCGCGCCCCCGCCGGTCCGGATGGCGACGGCGAGGACGTCGTCGTCCGCGTGGGCCGCTACGGGCCGTACGTCCAGATCGGCGAGAAGAAGGCCTCGCTGCCCGAGGACCTCGCCCCGGACGAGCTCACCGTCGACAAGGCCGTGGAGCTGGCCGACGCCCCCTCCGGCGACCGGGTCCTCGGCACCGACCCGGTCACCGGCTACGACGTGGTCGCCAAGGCCGGGCGCTACGGGCCGTACGTCTCGCTCGTGCTGCCCGAAGGGAGCAAGGACAAGCCGCCGACGGCGTCGCTGTTCCAGTCGATGGACCTCGTGACAGTCACCCTCGAGCAGGCGCTGACGCTGCTCACGCTCCCGCGGGTGCTGGGCGAGCACGAGGGGGAGCCGGTGACGGCGCAGAACGGCCGCTACGGCCCGTACATCAGCAGGGCCAAGGAGTCGCGCTCGCTGGACAGCGAGGAGCAGCTGTTCGAGATCACCCTCGAGCAGGCGCTGGCGCTGCTGGCGCAGCCCAAGCAGTACGGCCGCAAGGCAGCCGCGCCCAAGCCCCCGCTCAAGGAGCTCGGCGTCGACCAGGCCAGCGGCGAGAAGATGATCGTCAAGGAGGGTCGCTTCGGACCGTACGTCACCGACGGGACGACCAACGCCTCGCTGCGCAAGGGCGACGACATCGAGTCGCTGACCGACGAGCGCGCCTCGGAGCTGCTGGCGGAACGGCGTGCCCGCGGCCCGGCGCCGAAGAAGCCGGCGCCGAAGAAGAAGGCGGCGGCGCGCAAGGCACCCGCCAAGAAGACCGCGGCGAAGAAGGCGGCGGCGAAGAAGGCCTGACCTGCCTGCGGCCGTAGGCTCGCAGCCGTGACCGCCCCTGCCCCGCTCTTGCGCAGCGGCCCGAAGGCGGCGCTGCGCAACCCGATGTTCCGCAAGCTCTACACCGCCCTCGCACTGTCCAGCTTCGGTGACTGGCTGGGCTTCCTGGCCACCACCGCACTGGCCACGCAACTGGTCGACTCCTTCCAGGGCAAGGCGTACGCCACCGGCGGGGTGCTGGTCTTCCGGCTGCTGCCGGCGGTGCTGTTCGGGGCGCTCGCGGGGGCCTTCGCCGACCGCTGGGACCGGCGCTGGACCATGGTCGTCTGCGACCTGCTGCGCTTCCTGCTGTTCCTGTCGATCCCCCTGGTCGGCTCGATCGCCGACCGGCGCAGTTCGCTGCTGTGGCTGCTCGTCGCGTCGTTCCTCATCGAGACGGTCAGCCTGTTCTGGATCCCGGCCAAGGAGGCATCGGTCCCGAACCTCGTGCCGCGCGAGCAGCTCGAGGGCGCCAATCAGCTGACTCTGATCGCGACGTACGGCTCCGCGCCGGTCGCGGCCGCCGTCTTCGCCCTGCTGAGCCTGCTGTCGCGGGCGTTGGGGAGCGGCTTCGAGTACTTCCGCACCGGGCCGGTGGATCTCGCGCTCTACGTCAACGCTGCGACGTTCCTGTTCGCGGCCGGCACCGTCTACCGGCTGCGCGACCTGCCGAGCCCGGGACGTGAGGAGCGCGCTGCGCTGCATGCGGCGGGAGTGCAGCCGCAGTCGGTGTTCGGGAGCCTGCGGGACGGTCTGCGGTTCATGGGGAGCACCCCGCTGGCCCGTGGGCTGCTGGTCGGGATGCTGGGCGCGCTGGCTGCCGGCGGCGCCATCATCGCCCAGGGCAAGCTGTTCGCCGAGTCCGTGCTCGGCGGCGGCAACGCGGCATACGGCCTGCTGTTCGGGTGCATGTTCCTCGGCATCGCCGCCGGGGTCGCGCTCGGCCCGCGGGCGCTCGGCGACCTGTCCCGCCGGAGGGTCTTCGGACCGTCGATCGTGGGTGCCGGGGCGTCGCTGGTCTTCATGTCGCTGGTGCCGAACCTGTTCCTCGCGACCGTCGCGACGTTGCTCGTCGGCGCGTTCGCCGGCGTCGCCTACGTCGTCGGCATCACCCTGCTGGGCCTGGAGATCGAGGACGAGCTGCGCGGCCGGATGTTCGGGCTCGTGCAGTCGCTGATGCGCATCGACCTGCTGCTGGTCACCGCGACCACGCCGTTCGTGGCAGGGCTGATCGGCACCCGCGACGGGCCCTTCGGTCTCAGCATCAACGGCGTCTCGGTGACGCTGTTCGCCGGCGGGCTGCTGGGCATCGGCGTCGGGATCGTCAGCTTCCGGCAGATGGACGACCGGCGCGGCGTGCCGCTGCGCCGGGACCTCGTGCGGCGGGTCCGGCGGCGCCCGCTCGTCCGCACGCACACCGGCACCTTCATCGCGCTCGAGGGGGGCGAGGGGGCCGGCAAGTCGACCCAGCTGCAGCTGCTCGAGCGGTGGCTGCGTGGACTCGGTCACGACGTCGTGGTGACCCGTGAACCGGGAGCCACGCCCGCCGGCGCCCGCATCCGGTCGTTGCTGCTCGACCCGGCCACCGGCCGGCTGGCTGCGCGCGCGGAGGCGATGCTCTATGCGGCGGACCGTGCGCAGCACGTCGCGGAGGTCGTCCGGCCGGCGCTCGACCGTGGCGTGATCGTGCTGACGGACCGCTACGTCGACAGCTCGCTGGCCTACCAGGGGGCCGGCCGTGAGCTGGCGGTGGAGGAGGTGGCCCGGCTGTCGCAGTGGGCGACCGGCGGGCTTCGCCCCGACCTGGTCATCGTCCTCGACGTCGATCCCGTGATCGGGCTCGCCCGCGCCGGCGACGCGCCCGACCGGATCGAGAGCGAGTCGCTGGAGTTCCACCGGCGGGTGCGGGAGAGCTTCCTGAACCTGGCCGAGGACGACCCGGAGCGGTATCTCGTCGTCTGCGCCGAGCAGCCCGCCGAGGCGGTCCTCGCCGAGCTGCAGGCCCGGGTCGCTGTGCTCCTGCCGGCCGAGCCGGCTGCTGCCGTGCCGGATGTCGCTCCGCCGGCTGCCCCGCCGGCTGCTCCGCCGGCGGAGATCCCTGATCGATCCGCCGAGCCGCCCGGCGGGCCCGACGTCCGGGCGATCTCGTGAGCGTCTTCACCGACCTGGTCGGCCAGGAGCGGGTGGTCGAGCAGCTGACGGGCGCCGCCCGCGCCGCTCGACAGGTGGTCTCGGGCGGGGCCGGCGCCTCCGGCGGGATGACGCATGCCTGGCTGTTCACCGGCCCGCCCGGCTCCGGTCGGTCGGTCGCGGCACGGGCGCTCGCTGCGGCCCTGCAGTGCGAGACCCCCGGGGAGCCGGGCTGCGGGCACTGCGATGCCTGCGCGCAGGCGCTGTCCGGAACGCACCCGGACGTCGCCGTGGTCGTGCCGGAGGGCCTGTCGCTGAGGGTGGACGAGGCGCGCGAGATCATCCTGCGGTCCTCACGCTCTCCCACCCGGGGGCGCTGGCAGGTCACCCTGATCGAGGACGCCGACCGGCTGACCGAGTCCGGGGCCAACGCGCTGCTCAAGGCGCTGGAGGAGCCGCCGCCGCGGTCCGTCCTGCTGCTGTCCGCGCCGAGCGTGGAGGACCTGCTGCCGACCATCCGGTCGCGCTGTCGGTCGGCTGCCCTGCGTACTCCGCCGTCGGAGGCGGTGGCACGGGTGCTGGTGGAGCGGGACGGCGTCGAGCCGGCGATGGCCGCTTTCGCGGCACAGGCCGCGCAGGGTCACATCGGCCGGGCGAAGCGGCTGGCCACCGACGAGGAGGCCCGGCGCGAACGCCGCGACGTGCTTTCGCTGCCGCGGTCGCTGCAGGGGGTCGGGTCGGCGCTCACGGCCGCCCGCGACCTGGTCGAGGCGGCACAGGCCGAGGCCGCCGAGCTGACGAAGGACCGGGACCTGGCCGAGAAGGAGTCGCTGTCCACCGCGCTCGGCGCCGGCGCGACCGGCAAGGGCGTCACGGCCTCGACCCGCGGTTCTGCGGGCGCCCTGAAGGAGCTGGAGAGGCGGCAGAAGAGCCGCGGCACCCGTACCCAGCGGGACGCCCTCGACCGGGCGCTGGTCGACCTCGCGGCCTTCTACCGTGACGTGCTGCAGCTGCAGCTGCGTACCGGGAGCGCGCTCGTGCACGGCGACCTCGGCGACCAGGCGGCGACGATCGCGCGGGCCACCACGCCGGAGTCGACGCTCCGCCGGATCGACGCGGTGCTGGCCTGCCGGGGGGCGCTGGACGCCAATGTCGCGCCGCTGCTGGCCGTCGAGGCGATGGCACTCGCCCTGCGTACCGGGTGACGGGGAACCGCCCGCCGCGCCCGCCCGCTAGACTCATCTGCGCACCAGGCCGCCTTAGCTCAGTCGGCAGAGCACCTCACTCGTAATGAGGTTGTCCGCGGTTCGATTCCGCGAGGCGGCTCCACCTCTGACCTGCGAAAACGGGTCGGAGACAAGATTACGCTGGCACCGAACGGCGCCAGCGTGGTTGCCATTGGGGGCATCCGGGCCGCAGCTCCTGGTCAGGACGGCTCGCCCCACAGCGCTTGCGCCATCCGGGAGGCGGCGTCCTGCGCGAGCTCAGGCACCACGTGCGTGTAGTGCATCGTCATCGAGATTTGCGAGTGCCCCAGCAGCTGCATCGCCACCCTGGGGGCCACGCCCTGCTGCAGCAGCAGGGTCGAACACCTGGGCGACCTCGACCAGCGGGAGGTGCTCGTAGAAGTGGAGGACCAGGACAGCGCGTTGGCGTGTCGGCAGCGACCGCAGAGACGACCACGTCTCGTCCACGTCAGGGTGTGTGCGTGACCAGCTCAGGGCCAACCGGACGGCGCCGGTCACGGGCCCGCCGCCGGTGAACGCCGGCGCTGGCGTTCACGACCGCCCGCTCGAGGTAGGGCAACGGCTGCTCCACCGGGTCCCACCTCGGGTACGCGGTGACGAAACCGCCTGCATAACGTCCTCGGCATGCTCTCGGCTGCCCGTTAGGAGCACGGCAAGCCTGAGCAGGGCCTGCCGATACTGCTCGTACGCCTGCTCGAAAGACGGTCTGCACGAGGCGGCTGCTGTCACCACACCACGAGGTCGCCCGACGGGACCCCAGCGTTGCACCCCGGCAGCCGGGCGGCTGCGCGCCGCATCCGACACCCGGCCGCACCGACGCTGACCGAGAAGGTCAATGGCGCTCTCGGGCCTCGTCTTGACGGATATTCTGTAAGACCGGTTCTGCTCGCTGGATGGCCCGCGTGCCGAAACGGCCGCGAAGAGCACCTCTCGTGCGGCGGCTCGTCGGCAGTTGATCTTCTGGATGCTGGATTCGCAGCAGACGCGCCGGCGTGTCCGCTGCCGATCCAGCAACCAAAAGATCACCAGGCGTGAAGATCTTGGCGGGGCGCACGGTACTAGCTAGCGGCTCTCGTCTGTGGCAGCACGTCGAGCGAGCGGGCAGCCGCTACGGCGTGTTTGTCGTGCCGGGTCCGGGCCGACACGAGACCAAGATCTTCGGAACATCTACAGGGCCAAGGCCCTGTGGATGTTCCGAAGATCTTGCTCCAGCTTCGGCGGAACCCTGACATCCATGACCGGCGGCACCCGGCCTCCGGCGGGAGGC
>JBBDWV010000021.1 GCA_040902655.1 Mycobacteriales bacterium | reverse complement strand
TACCCAGGCGGGACTCACACCCGCTGGCCTGATCCAGCTTGCAGGACGCAACATGAGAGCACCGTAGTGAGCCGGCCGGTGGGAGGGGGAGCGCCAGTCCTACGGGAGACAGCCACCAGGCAGGGCGGGTACCTCGGCGCGCCCGGCCGGCGGCAGGCAGACCCAGCCGGCGCCCGGCTACAGCCGTGGGCTACGCAGCCGTGGGGACACCCGCTGCCGCCGACGCAATGTCGTGTGTCCCGCCCGTGACCGCACAGCGGATGAGCTCGAGCACCGGCTCCGGGTCGTGCACGACCTCAGCCCAGGTGAAGCGCAACACCCGCCATCCCGTCGCAACGAGGCGGTTGTCGAGCCGCTGGTCGCGGCTCGGCTCGGGGTGCCAGCGCGCCCCGTCGGTCTCGATCACGAGCCGGGCCGCAGCAAAGCAGAAGTCCACCCGGAGGAGATAATGGCCCTGGGTGTCCCGCAGCACCCGCTGCGTCACGAACCCCTCGATGCCGTCCTGCACCATCAGGAATCGCAGCACGCTCTCGAGCACGGAGCCGCTGTCGGGGTCGCAGAGCTCGAGAACCCGGCGCATCCTGTATGCATGTCGGACGCCGCGCAGCCGGGCCGCCGCCTGCCGCAGCTGGGACAGGGTCACCTGCCTCGACCGCAGCGCGCTGTCGCACACAACGACCGCATCGAGCAGCGGCAGCTGGGCACAGCAGTCGAGCACCGTCGTCGTCGCCGACGTGACCCACAGCGCCGGCTCGTCGGCGCGTACCTCCAGCGCCTCACGCGCGACACGGCACCGCTGGACCGTCCGCACCCCTCCCACCCGGATGCGGCTCCGGCCCGTCGGTACCGCGAGATCGACGCAGCGCAGGGGCTCGTGCAGCAGGCCCCACCCGCGCAGGCACGCCGCAGTCGGACCCGCCACCGTCACCCGATCGCCCAGGCTCAGCAACACGGCGCGTACGTGCTGCACGAACTCCGCAGCCACTCCCTCGTGCGTCACGACGAAGACCGGCCACGGGAGGAGGCTCACCAGCGCGTACACCGCCGGCCGGACTCGGACGACGTCACCCTTCGCCAGCGCGCGGGACAGCGTGCTGCGGGTCACTCCCGCGCTGCGCAGATCGGCAACGCGGACAAGTCCCTGCTGGTCCTTGCCGCACTCCGCCAGGGCTGCTCGCACATCCATGCCGACAGAATCCGCAAATCGGGCCCCCCTTGTCAGCACCTTGCTCCGCGCCTGTGGACACGGGACCCGGGCAGGAGGTGAGCCAGCCAGACCAGCGGCGCCGGGCATGGACGACCAGCTCACGGGAACCCGATGCTCGGGAGCCGGTGCCTGGGGAGCTCCCATGGGGGCCGGTGCCCAGGAGCCTCATGGGGAGCCGGTGCCCGGGAATCCCGTCTCGCTCCCACGGGGAGCCGGTGCCCCGGGAATCCCGTCTCGCTCCCACGGGGAGCCGGTGCCCGGGAGCCCCGGCGATGAGCCTGGCCCGGGAGCCATGACTTGCACCTCCGCGAGCGGCATCGGGAGCGCCTCCGTATGCATGCGCGTACCCCGCGCAATCCGGCCGACCTGCAAGTCCTGGCTCCCATCAGCAGCCGGTCTGGGGCCGGGCGAGGCGGTACCAGGCGAGGGGCCGAGGGCGGACCTGGGACAACTGCCCGTACGGCGGGGCGGGCCGGGCCGACGCGCGGGAGCCCCTGCCGGTAGATCGGCAGGGGCTCCTCGAACAGACCACGACCAGGACTAGCTGGCGCCGCCGGACAGCTTCTCGCGCAGCGCCTGGAGCGCCTCGTCGCTGGCCAGGGTGCCGCCCGAGGGGGCCGGTGCGGGACGCGGAGCGGCGGGAGCGCCGTCCTCACCCTCGGCCTCGGAGCCGCCGTCGGCGTCAGAGGTGTAGGTGGTCGGCAGGGCCGCCTCGGCGTCGGCGGCCGCCATCCGCTTGATCTGCTCCTGGTGGGCCTCGAAACGCTTCTGGGCGTCGGCGTACTGCTTCTCCCAGAGGTCGCGCGCCTCCTCGTGCCCAGGCAGCCACTCGCCGGTCGCCGGGTCGAAGCCCTCGGGGTAGATGTACTCGCCGGCGGCGTCGTAGGAGGCGGCCATGCCGTACTGCGCCGGGTCGAAGACGGCCTCGCCGCCGCCACCGCTGTCGTTCGCCTGCTTCAGCGACAGGCTGATGCGGCGGCGCTCGAGGTCGATGTCGATGACCTTGACGAGTAGCTCGTCACCGACGTTGACGACCTGCTCCGGAATCTCGACGTGGCGCTCGGCCAGTTCGGAGATGTGGACCAAGCCCTCGATGCCCTCGTCGACGCGCACGAACGCACCGAACGGCACCAGCTTGGTGACCTTGCCCGGCACGACCTGCGCGATGGCGTGGGTGCGCGCGAACTGCTGCCACGGGTCCTCCTGGGTCGCCTTCAGCGACAGGGAGACCCGCTCGCGGTCCAGGTCGACGTCGAGCACCTCGACGGTGACCTCCTGGCCGACCTCGACGACCTCGGACGGGTGGTCGATGTGCTTCCAGGACAGCTCGGAGACGTGCACCAGGCCGTCCACGCCGCCGAGGTCCACGAAGGCACCGAAGTTGACGATGCTCGAGACCACGCCGCTGCGGACCTGGCTCTTCTGCAGGGTCGCCAGGAAGGTGCTGCGCACCTCCGACTGCGTCTGCTCGAGCCACTGACGGCGGGACAGGACGACGTTGTTGCGGTTCTTGTCCAGCTCGATGATCTTCGCCTCGAGCTCCTTGCCGACGTACGGCTGGAGGTCCCGGACGCGGCGCATCTCGACCAGCGAGGCGGGCAGGAAGCCGCGCAGGCCGATGTCGAGGATCAGACCGCCCTTGACGACCTCGATCACCGTGCCGGTGACGATGCCGTCCTCTTCCTTGATCGTCTCGATCGTGCCCCAGGCGCGCTCGTACTGGGCGCGCTTCTTGGACAGGATCAGCCGGCCCTCCTTGTCCTCCTTCTGGAGAACGAGGGCCTCGACGGAGTCACCGACCTTGACGACCTCGTTGGGGTCGACGTCGTGCTTGATGCTCAGCTCGCGCGAGGGGATGACGCCCTCGGTCTTGTAGCCGATGTCGAGCAGGACCTCGTCGCGGTCGACCTTGACGATGGTGCCTTCGACGATGTCGCCGTCGTTGAAGTACTTGATGGTCTCGTCGATGGCGGCGAGGAAGTCCTCCATGGACCCGATGTCGTTGATCGCGACCTGGGGCGTGGACGGGCCATCAAGCGGTGAAGCAGTGAGAGTGGACGTCAAGGCAAGGGCTCCGGAGGGATGGGGGATCGTGCGGCCCCCTGGTGGGGCGCGCGGGAGGACGGTGCCACGGGCACCGGTCGTCCAGACTAGCCGCATGAGCAGTCCCCCGTCGAAGGTCCCGTCGAGGCCTCCCGCCGCCGTCGAGCACCGCCCGGCCGACGCCGCCGAGAGCGCCCGCGCCAATCGCCACTGGTGGGACACCGAGGCACGCAGCTACCAGGACGAGCACGGCGCCTTTCTGGGCGATGCGGACCTGCTGTGGTGCCCGGAGGGGCTGCGGGAGGCGCAGGCCCGGCTGCTCGGCGAGGTCCGGGGCCGCGAGGTGCTGGAGATCGGCTGTGGAGCCGGGCAGGGCGCCCGCTGGCTGACCGGCCAGGGGGCCCGGGTCGTCGCGCTGGACGTGTCGTACGGCCAATTGCTCGAGTCCCGCCGGCTCGATGCCCGCTCGGGCATCGAGGTGGAGCGGCTGGTGCAGGCGGACGCGCAGGCACTGCCGCTGCGCGGGGCCTGCGTCGACGCCGTCATCAGCGCGTTCGGTGCGATCCCGTTCGTGGCCGACTCGGCACGGGCGATGCGCGAGGTGGCGCGGGTGCTGCGCCCGGGCGGCCGCTTCGTCTTCAGCGTCGCCCATCCGATCCGCTGGGCCTTCCCGGACGATCCGGGGCCGGGCGGGCTCACGGTGCGCCAGTCCTACTTCGACCGGACGCCGTACGTCGAGGTCGACGAGGCCGGCGAGGCGTCCTACGTCGAGCACCACCGCACGCTCGGCGACCGGGTGCGCGAGCTGGTCGCCGCGGGGCTGGTGCTCGAGGACCTCGTCGAGCCGGAGTGGCCGGCGGGGCATGAACGCGAGTGGGGGCAGTGGAGCCCGCTCCGCGGCGCACTGATGCCCGGCACCGCGATCTTCGTCTGCAGCCGGCGGGCCTGACCCCTTGCGCCCACCCCTTGCGTCCTGCTGCTCAGGCAGCACACAGCTCCTCTGAGCAGGACGCAACGCGGGCGTTAGGGCTGCGGCTGCCCGGGGTCGGCGTCGATGCCCGCCTCGGACCGCTGCTGGGCGGTGATCGGCGTGGGCGCGCCGGTGAGCGGGTCGCCGCCACCGCCGGTCTTGGGAAAGGCGATCACGTCCCGGATCGACTCCGTCCCGGTGATCATCGCCGCGATGCGGTCGATCCCGAAGGCGATGCCGCCGTGCGGCGGCGGGCCGTAGGAGAACGCCTCGAGCAGGAAGCCGAACTGCTCGGCCGCCTGCTCCGGCGACAGCCCGATGACGTCGAAGACCCGCTTCTGCACGTCCGGGGAGTGGATGCGGATCGAGCCGCCGCCGAGCTCGGCGCCGTTGAGGATCAGGTCGTACGCGCGGGCCGGGACGTCGGCCGGGGACGTGTCGAAGCTGTCCAGGTGGGACAGCGCAGGCGCGGTGAACGGGTGGTGCACCGCGGTCCAGCCGCCGGACTCCGTCGGCTCGAACATCGGGAAGTCGGTCACCCACAGGAACTCCCAGCGGGAGTCGTCCAGCAGCCCGAGCCGCCGGCCGATCTCCAGCCGCGTCGCGCCGAGCAGCGCCAGCGCGTCGGCACGGGAGCCGGCGGCGAAGAACGCACAGTCGCCCACCGACGCCCCCACCGCCTCGCGCAGGCCCTCGCGCTCGGCGTCGCTCAGGTTCTTGGCGACCGGCCCGCCGAGCGTGCCGTCCTCGAGGAAGGTGACGTAGGCCAGGCCGCGGGCGCCGCGCTGCTTGGCCCATTCCTGCCAGGCGTCGAAGGTCTTGCGCGGCTGGGAGGCGCCACCCGGCATGACGACAGCGCCGACATGAGCAGCCTGGAAGACGCGGAAGGGCGTGTCCGAGAAGTACGACGTGAGGTCCATGAGCTCGACGCCGAAGCGGACGTCCGGCCGATCGACGCCGAAGCGGCGCATTGCCTCGTCGTACGTCATGCGCGGAAAGGGAGCGGGAATCTCGATCCCGAGGACCTCGCGCCAGATGCGCGTCATCACGGCCTCGGTCAGCTCGTAGAGGTCCTCCTCGTCCGGGAAGGACAGCTCGATGTCGAGCTGGGTGAACTCCGGCTGCCGATCGGCGCGGAAGTCCTCGTCGCGGTAGCAGCGGGCGATCTGGTAGTAGCGCTCCATGCCGGCCACCATCAGCAGCTGCTTGAACAGCTGCGGCGACTGCGGCAGGGCGTACCAGTGGCCGGGCTGCAGGCGCACCGGCACCAGGAAGTCGCGGGCGCCCTCCGGTGTCGACCGGGTCAGCGTCGGCGTCTCGATGTCGAGGAAGTCGCGCTCGTCCATCACCCGGCGGATGGCCCGGGTGACCAGCGACCGGGTCTTCAGCGCCGACGCCGAGGAGGCCCGCCGCAGGTCGAGGTAGCGGTACCTGAGCCGCACCTCGTCCCCGACCGGCGCGTCGTCGTCCAGCGGGAAGGGCAGCGGCGCGGAGGCCGACAGCACCTGGACCTCGCTGGCCGCGACCTCGACAGCACCCGTGGGCAGCGCGTCGTTGCGGTTCCCCTCCGGGCGCACCCGCACCTCACCGACCACGCGCACGCAGTACTCCGCACGCAGGTCGTGGGCGATGTCGTTCTCGCGGACGACGACCTGCGCGATACCCGAGCCGTCCCGCAGGTCGAGGAAGGCGACGCCGCCGTGGTCGCGCCGCCGGGCCACCCAGCCGGTCAGGGTGACGGTCGCGCCGGCGTGCTCCTCGCGGAGCGTCCCGGCCTCGTGGGTGCGGATCACAGCAGCTTCTCTCCTTCGTCGGTCGACCCCGCCGAGATCACTCGCGGGCGCAGATCTGCGGCCGGAGGCGTCCACGTCGTGGGGTCGATGGTGAACTGCTCGCCGCTGCGGATGTCCTTGACCTGCACGTCATCGCCCGGGAACAGGACGTACGGGATTCCCCGACGCTCCGCGTAGCGGATCTGCTTGCCGAACTTCTGCGCGTGCGCAGCCACCTCGGTCGGCACGCCGCTGCCCCGCAGCAGCGCAGCCAGGTCGTCGCTGGCTGCCCGGCCGTCCTCGTCGACCACGGCGACCAGCACGGCACTGGGCACGGGACGGCTGCCGCAGACGATGCCCTTGTGCACGAGCGGCACGAGCAGGCGACTGACTCCGAGTGAGATGCCGACGCCCGGGTACGTCGCACGCCGGTCGCTGGCGAGCGCGTCGTAGCGTCCTCCGGAGCAGACGGAGCCGAGCGACTCGAAGCCCTCGAGGCGCGTCTCGAAGACGGTCCCGGTGTAGTAGTCGAGACCGCGCGCGATCTTGAGGTCCACCTCGACGGTCACCCGGTCGGTGACCAGGCCCGCGCAGCCGCGGAGAACGGCCTGGAGCTCAGCGAGCCCCTGGTCCAGGAGCTCGTGCCCCACGCCGAGCGCCCGCACCTGCTCCACGAACGAACCGTCGGTGGAGTGGATGCGCGCGAGCGCGAGGCACTGGGCGGCCTGCTCCTCGGTGAGTCCTGCCTCCTCCTGCAGGAGACTGCCGACCTGGGCTTCCGCCAGCTTGTCCAGCTTGTCGACGAGGCGCATCACCTCGTCGACGTCGCGGGCGCCGAGCCCGGCGTAGAAGCCCTGGATGAGCTTGCGGTTGTTGACCTGGAGCCGCAGCGGCGGCAGGAAGTCCAGCCGGCTGAGCGCGTCCAGCATCACCCGCGCGATCTCCACGTCGTGGTGGAAGCCGAGCTCGTCGCGGCCGATCACGTCGATGTCCGCCTGGGTGAACTCGCGGAACCGCCCCTCCTGCGGACGTTCGCCGCGCCAGACCTTCTGGACCTGGTAGCGGCGGAACGGGAACTCGAGCTTGCCCGCGTTCTCGAGGACGTAGCGCGCGAACGGCACGGTCAGGTCGAAGTGCAGCCCCAGGCCGGCGTGTCCCTCCGCGGAGTCCTCCTGCAGGCGGCGCAGGACGTAGACCTCCTTCGAGGTCTCCCCCTTGCGCAGCAGCTGGTCGAGCGGCTCGACCGCGCGGGTCTCCAGGCTGCCGAAGCCGTGCAGCTCGAAGGTGTGCGCGAGGGTCGCCAGGACCTCCTGCTCGACGACGCGATCGGCGGGCAGGAACTCCGGGAACCCGCTCAGCGAGGTGGGTACGGCCATCCGGTCAGAGCCCCCGCGAGGGCGGGGCGGGCGGCAGCTGCTGCAGGAAGGGATTGCCCGCGCGCTCCCGGCCGATGGTCGTGGCCGGGCCGTGACCCGGCAGCACGACCGTCTCGTCGGTCATCGGCAGGACGACGTCGCGCAAGGAGGCCTGCATCTGTTCCCAGCTGCCGGTGGGCAGGTCGGTGCGCCCGATCGACCCGGCGAACAGCAGGTCGCCGGTCAGCAGCACCGGCGCGCCGGCCTCACCGTCGACCTCGTCGCCAGGGAGCCGGAAGACGACCGAGCCCACGGTGTGGCCGGGTGAGAGGTCGACGCCGATACGCAGGCCGGCGATCTCGAGCGGCTCGGTCGGATCGAGCAGCTTCACGTCGTCCGGCTCGGTCCACTCCAGCCGGCCACCGAACAGCTGCGACGACCCGGCGGACAGGTACTTCAGCGGGTCCGCGAGCTGATCCCGGTCGTCGGAGGAGATGTAGGCGGGAATGTTGCGGGCCCCGCAGACGGGGGTGACGGAGAAGGTGTGGTCCAGATGGCCGTGCGTCAGCAGCACCGCGACGGGCGAGAGGTCGTGCTCGCGCAGGAGCTCGTCGAGCTGCTGCTCGACGCCGATACCGGGGTCGACGACGACACACTGCTCGCCGCGGCCGGGCGCCACGACATAGCAGTTGGTGTCGAAGGCCTGGGCGGGGAACCCGCGGACGAGCACGGACGTCCTCTCGGTCGGCAGAGCTGGAGACCGCCGGGGTGGTGCCGGACGGTGATCGGAGCCTAGCGGCGTTCCGGCCACGGACCGCAGCCGGTTTGCCTAGACTCCGGGCGCTGCGCCAGGCGTGTGTGGCACCCCGGCAGGACACCAGGAGGAGACGGCGTGGCGAGCAGCAAGCGCGAGAAGGAGCTCGCCCGGCAGCGGGCCGAGCGTCAGGCGGCCCGTCGGGCTGCGGCCGTCCAGCGCAAGAAGCAGCGCCAGGCAGTGATCGCCAGTGTCGTCGCCGTGCTGCTCATCGCCGGCGCCGCCGTCGCGACGGCGCTGACCTTGGGCGCCGGCCAGGACTCACCGGCCGACCGCGCGACCGAGAGCGCACCCGCGGGGGCAACCGCAGCGGCATCCGCCGACCCGACACCGACCGCAGGCGCTGCCGACTGCGTCTACACCAAGAACGAGACGCCGGTGCCGGGCACGAAGGAGGTGGCGCTGCCGCCGAGCGACGGGATCGAGAGGAAGCAGGTCTTCGAGGTCACGATGACCACGAACCGGGGCGACATCGTCTTCGAGATGGACAGCTCCAAGACCCCCTGCACGGCCAACAACCTGCGCTCGCTGGCGCACTTCGCCTTCTTCGACGACACCCCCTGCCATCGGCTCACCACCGAGGGCATCAGCGTGCTGCAGTGCGGCAGCCCGGACGGCTCACCCTCCGGCGGCCCGGGCTACCGGTTCGACGACGAGAATCTCGAGGGCGCGACGTACGAGCGCGGCACCGTCGCCATGGCCAACGCCGGCGCGGGCACCAACGGCAGTCAGTTCTTCCTGGTCTACGAGGACAGCACGCTGCCGGCGAACTTCACCCCCTTCGGCACGATCACCTCCGGACTCGACGTGCTCGAGAAGGTCGCGGCGGCCGGCTCCGACGAGTCCAACGGCGTCGGTGACGGCAAGCCCAACCTTGCCGTCACGATCGAGACGCTGCGCGCAAGGCCGAAGGCGGACTAGCGCGGATCGGACGGCCTACGACGTCACGCGGTAGGCGTCGTACACGCCTTCGACGTTCCTGACCTGCGCGAGCAGGTGGCCCAGGTGCTTGGGGTCGCCCATCTCGAAGGTGAACCGCGACACCGCCACCCGGTCACGGGTCGTCGTCACGGTCGCCGACAGGATGCTGACGTGGGCGTCGGAGAGCATCCGGCTGATGTCGGACAGCAGCCGGGTCCGGTCCAGCGCCTCGACCTGGATGGCCACCAGGAACATCGAGCCGCTGGTGGGGGCCCACTCGACCTCGACGACGCGGTCCTCGTCGGCCAGCAGCGGCCCGGCGTTGACGCAGTCGCCGCGGTGCACCGACACGCCGCGCCCGCGGGTGACGAAGCCCACCACATCGTCGCCGGGGACCGGGGTGCAGCAGCGCGCGAGCTTGACCCAGACGTCGGACACGCCCTTGACGACGATGCCCGGGTCACCGACCGGCCGAGGCCGGCGGACCGGCTTGGTCGGCACGGCCGTCTCGGCGAGATCCTCCACCGCTCCCTCGGCACCGCCGAGGGCCACCATGATCCGCTGCACGACGTGCTGCGAGGAGAGCCGCCCCTCTCCGACCTCGGCGTAGAGGGCGGCGACGTCAGCGAGGTGCAACTCCTTCGCGAGGTTGGGCAGCGCGTCGCCCGACAGCAGTCGATGCAGCGGCAGCCCCTGCTTGCGGACCGCCCGCGCGATCGCGTCCTTGCCGCTGTCGATGGCGTCCTCGCGGCGCTCCTTCGCGAACCACTGCCGAATCTTGTTGCGGGCCCGTGGGCTCTTGACGAACTGCAGCCAGTCCTGGCTGGGGTGAGCGGTCTCGGCCTTGCTGGTGAAGACCTCGACGACGTCGCCGTTGTCGAGCGGCGACTCCAGCGCCACGAGCCGGCCGTTGACGCGCGCACCGATGCAGCGGTGGCCGACCTCGGTGTGCACGGAGTACGCGAAGTCCACCGGGGTGGACCCCGCCGGCAGGCTGACCACGTCCCCCTTCGGGGTGAAGACGAAGACCTCGGTCGCGTGCAGGTCGTAGCGCAGCGCGTCCATGAACTCGCCGGGATCGGCCGCCTCGCGCTGCCAGTCCAGCAGCTGGCGCAGCCAGGCCATGTCGTCGCCCTTGCCGGGTGCCGGCGCGGCGCCGTCCTCCTTGTACTTCCAGTGCGCCGCGATGCCGTACTCCGCACGCCGGTGCATCTCATGGGTGCGGATCTGCAGCTCCACCGGCTTGCCCTTCGGGCCCATGACCGTCGTGTGCAGCGACTGGTACATGTTGAACTTGGGCATCGCGATGTAGTCCTTGAACCGGCCGGGGACCGGTGACCAAGTGGCGTGCACCGTGCCGAGCGCGGCATAGCAGTCGCGCAGGTCGTCGACCAGCACGCGGATGCCGACCAGGTCGTAGATGTCGGTGAAGTCCCGCCCGCGCACGATCATCTTCTGATAGATCGAGTAGTAGTGCTTCGGCCGGCCGGTCACGCTCGCCTTGATCCGGGCGGCCTTGAGGTCCGCGCTGATCTTCTCGACCACCTGCGCGAGAGAGGTGTCCCGCGACGGCGCACGTTCGGCGACCAGCCGGACGATCTCGTCATAGCGCTTCGGGTAGAGCGTCGCGAAGGCCAGATCCTCCAGCTCCCACTTGAGCGTGTTCATGCCGAGTCGGTGGGCCAGCGGCGCGAAGATCTCGAGGGTCTGGCGGGCGATCCGCTCCTGCTTGTCCTGCTTGAGCCAGCGCAGGGTTCGCATGTTGTGCAGCCGGTCGGCCAGCTTGATGACCAGCACCCGCGGGTCGCGGGCCATCGCCACGACCATCTTGCGGATCGTCTCCGCCTCGGCGGCGTCGCCGAACTTGACCTTGTCCAGCTTGGTGACGCCGTCCACGAGGTGCGCCACGTCGTCGCCGAAGTCGCGGCGCACTCCGTCGAGCGTGTAGCGGGTGTCCTCCACCGTGTCGTGCAGCAGCGCCGCCACCAGCGTCGTGGTGTCCATGCCGAGCTCGGCCAGAATCGTCGTCACGGCGAGCGGGTGCGTGATGTAGGGGTCGCCGCTGCGCCGCTGCTGACCCTCGTGGCACTGCTCGGCCACTTCGTACGCCCGGACGACCGCGCGGAGATCCGCCTTGGGGTGCGTCACGCGCACGGTGCGGGACAGCGGCTCGAGCACGGGCGGGATGCCGCTGGCCTTCGCCGCGGTCAGTCGGGCGAGCCGGGCGCGCACCCGACGACCGGACGGCGGACCGGTGGAGCCGGCGGGCGCGGGTGTCGCGGGCAGCACGCTGGGATTGTTCGCGGCGGCCTCGACTCCGGCAGGCGGAAGCTCGGAGGCAGCGTCGACCGACTCGACTGCGGAAGGTGCAGGCGCAGCGATTCCCGAGCGAGCGTCGACGGCCACGGGCGGCTCCCTGCGAGACGGTGCGGGTACCCAGTGTAAGGACCCGGGCGCATCCTGGTGGCGAAGCGGGAGGTATGGCCCGATCAGTAGGTCAGCAGGGCATGCACGTCGAAGCCGGGATGCGCGCCCGCCAGGCCGGCCCGGCCGCCGAGGAAGCTCAGCTCGAGCAGCACCGAGAGCCCCACCACCTCGGCGCCGGCCTGCTCGACGAGCCGTGCCGCGGCCGCGGCGGTACCGCCGGTGGCCAGCACGTCGTCGACGATCAGCACCCGGTCCCCCGGTTCGAAGGCGTCACGGTGCACCTGCAGGACGTTCGTGCCGTACTCGAGGGCGTACGAGGTCTCGTGGGTGGGCCCCGGCAGCTTGCCCGGCTTGCGTACCGGCACGAAGCCGGCGCCGAAGTGGTAGGCCACGGGCGCCGCGACGATGAAGCCGCGCGCCTCGATGCCGACCACCTTGTCCACGGTGCCGCGTCCGTGGTGGGCGACCACCGCGTCGACCGCAGCGGCGAAGGCGACGTGGTCGGCCAGCAGCGGCGAGATGTCCTTGAAGACGATGCCCGGGCTCGGGAAGTCCGGGACGTCGACGACGCGGGAGCGGAGCAGCGCGTCGAGGTCGACCGGCCCGCGGCGCCGGGTCACTCCCCCGCCGGCTCGGCGGTGTCGGCAGCCGGCTCGAGGATCCGGACGACTGCGGCCGACGCGAAGCGCACCGGCACTCCGGGCGCGACCTCGAGCAGCACGGTGGACTCCGGGCCGTCCACCTCCAGCACGGTGGCGTGGATGCCGGCGGTGGTCATCACCCGGCTGCCGACCGACAGGCCGGCCCGGATCTCCGCGGCGGCCCGGGCGCGGGCGCGCTGCGGCCGGATCAGCAGCAGGTAGAGGCCGAGGGCCAGGACGGCGAAGAAGGCAAGGTCCTGCGGTGTCATGCGGAGGGCTCCAGGGGCTCGGGTCGCGGCCCAGCCTAGAAGCAGCCCAGGAGCGGGCGCTCAGCCGGCGTCGCCCAGGTCGAGCGGCAGCGCGTCCACCGGCCCGGGCGGTCGCAGACCGAGGTGTCGCCACGCCGCCGATGTGGCCATCCGGCCGCGGGGGGTGCGGACCACCAGGCCCGAGCGGACGAGGAAGGGCTCGGCCACCTCCTCGACGGTCTCGGGCTCTTCACTGACCGCCACAGCCAGGGTGGACAGCCCGACCGGTCCGCCGCCGAACCGGCGCACGAGCGCGTCGAGGACCTCCCGGTCGAGTCGGTCCAGGCCCAGCTCATCGACGTCGTAGACCTGCAGTGCGGCCTGCGCCGTCGCCCGGTCGACGATGCCGTCGACGCGTACCTCGGCGTAGTCGCGGACCCGGCGCAGCAGCCGGTTGGCGATCCGCGGTGTGCCGCGCGAGCGGCCGGCGATCTCGCGCCCGCCGTCGGGGCGCAGGTCGACGCCGAGCAGGCCCGCGCTGCGGGCCAGCACCCGCTCGAGCTCGGCCGGTGTGTAGGGCTCCATGTGGGCGGTGAAGCCGAAGCGGTCCCGCAGCGGCCCGGTGAGCAGCCCGGACCGGGTGGTGGCGCCGACCAGCGTGAACGGCTCGACCTCGAGCGGGATCGCTGTCGAGCCGGGCCCCTTGCCGACGACGACGTCGACCCGGAAGTCCTCCATGGCGACGTAGAGCAGCTCCTCGGCCGGTCGCGCGATGCGGTGGATCTCGTCGATGAACAGGACCTCACCGGGCGCCAGGCTGGAGACGAGCGCAGCCAGGTCCCCCGCCCGCTCGAGCGCCGGGCCGCTGGTGATGCGGATCCCGGCGCCCAGCTCGGCAGCGATGATCATGGCCAGCGAGGTCTTGCCGAGACCGGGTGCGCCGGACAGCAGGACGTGGTCCGGTGGCCGGCCTCGACGGCGGGCGCTCTCCAGCACCAGCGAGACCTGCTCGCGGACCCGCTCCTGGCCGATGAACTCCTCCAGTCGGCGCGGCCGCAGGGCAGCCTCGACGACCCGCTCCTCGTCGGGCGCCCCGCTCTCGACCAGCCGCGCCTCGAGCTCGGCCGCCTCCCGCGCCGCCAGCTCGCGCTCGTCGCTCACCGGGCCCGCCCGAGCTGGGCCAGCGCCTCGCGCAGCAGCGCCGGCACGTCGTCGTCGCCGGCGTCGGGCCGGTCGACGGCCAGCCGACCGACGACCTCGTCGGCCTGTGCGGAGCTCCAGCCGAGCCCGACCAGGGCCTGGATGAGCGTGTCGCGCCAGCCGGGTGGCCCGCCGGACGGGACCGGCGCGCCGGCGCCGGGCCGCTGCGCCTTGTCCTTGAGCTCGAGGACCAGCCGCTGCGCACCCTTGCGCCCGATGCCGGGCACGAGACACAGCGACGCGAGGTCCTCCGTCGCGAGCGCGCGCCGGACGGCATCGGGGCTGTGCACGGTGAGCACCGCCTGGGCCAGCCGCGGACCGACGCCGGACGCGGTCTGGAGCAGCTCGAACAGCGCCCGCTCGTCGTCGTCGGCGAAGCCGTAGAGCGTCAGGCTGTCCTCGCGGACGACCAGGGACGTCGCCAGCGCCGCCGGCTCGCCCACCCGCAGCCGCGCCCGCGTGCCGGCGGTGGTGTGGACAGCCAGGCCCACCCCGCCGACCAGCACGACGACACCGTCGGCGGTGAGTGCCGACACGCGGCCCTCGACACTGGCGATCACCGGCGCACCCCGGCGACGGCCGCGGCGAGACGGGTCTGGACCGGCGCCCGCCACACCGAACAGATGGCCAGCGCGAGTGCGTCGGCGGCGTCCGCCGGCCGGGGCGTGCCGTCCAGCCGCAGCAACCGGGCGACCATCGCACCCACCTGCTCCTTGCCGGCCCGGCCGCTGCCGGTGACGGCCGCCTTCACCTCCGAGGGGGTGTGCAGCACGACCGGCAGGCCACGTCGGGCGGCACAGGTGATGGCGACGGCGCCGGCCTGCGCCGTGCCCATGACCGTGCGCACGTTGGCCTGACTGAAGACCCGCTCGACGGCCACGGCATCGGGCTGGTGGCGGTCCAGCCACTGCTCGAAGACGCGCTCGAGAGCGACCAACCGGTCGCCGAGCTGGTCACCGGCCGGTGTCGTGGCGACCCCGACGGCCACCAGCGAGACCCGCCCCGGTCCCCCTTCGACGACGCCGAGACCGCAGCGGGTCAGCCCGGGGTCGACGCCCAGCACCCGCACACTGCCTCCCGTGGTCCCCGAACTGGTGTTCGGTGGGCAAGGGTACGGCGTCGATGGCGCCCGGCGGCGGAGGCGCGCGGGAGCACCTGGATCAGCCCACCCGCTCGAACACCTCGTCGCTGATGTCGAAGTTGGCCCAGACGTTCTGCACGTCGTCGAGGTCCTCGAGGGCGTCGACGAGCTTGAGCACCTTGACGGCTGCCTCGTCCTCCAGAGGCACGCTCACACTGGGCATCCAGGCGATGTCGGCGGACTGCACCTCGAAGCCGGCGTCGGTGCAGGCGAGTCGCACAGCATGCGTGTCCGTCGCGTCACAGACCACCTCGAAGGCCTCGTCGAGGTCGTTGACCTCCTCGGCACCGGCGTCGAGGACGGCGAGCAGGACCTCGTCCTCGGTGAGACCGTCGGTCCGGCTCACGAGGATGACGCCCTTGCGGCCGAAGAGGTAGGACACCGACCCCGGGTCGGCCGGATTGCCGCCGTTGCGCGTGATGGCGGTGCGGACCTCGGCATTGGCCCGGTTGCGGTTGTCGGTGAGGCACTCGACCAGAACGGCGACGCCGCCGGGGCCGTACGCCTCGTACACGATCTCTTCGTACGCCGAGGCGTCGCCGAGCTCGCCGCTCCCGCGCTTGACGGCCCGGTCGATGTTGTCGGCCGGAACCGACTGACCTTTGGCCTTGGCGATGGCGTCAGCCAGTGTGGGATTGCCCGCCGGGTCACCGCCGCCGGTGCGTGCCGAGACCTCGATCGTCTTGATCAGCTTGGCGAAGAGCTTGCCGCGCTTGGCGTCGACTGCCGCCTTCTTGTGCTTGGTCGTCGCCCACTTGGAGTGGCCGCTCATGAGTGGGCCTCCTTCACCAGATCTACGAACAGCCCGTGCACGCGGTCGTCGCCGGTCAGCTCCGGGTGGAACGACGTCGCCAGCAGGTTGCCCTGACGGACCGCGACGACCTTACCCGCGGCGGCGCCGCCCGGGCCGGCAACGCCCGCCGGTACGCGGGCCAGCACCTCGGTCGACGTCCCGGCTGTCTCGACCCACGGCGCGCGGATGAACACCGCGTGGACCTGTCCCACGCCCTCGAACGCCACGTCGGTCTCGAAGCTGTCCACCTGGCGGCCGAAGGCGTTGCGGCGCACGACGACGTCGAGCCCCCCGATGCCCTGCTGGTCCGGTCGGCCGTCGAGCACCCGGTCGGCGAGCAGGATCATGCCGGCGCACGAGCCGTAGACGGGCAGCCCGTCGACGACCTGCTTGCGCAGCGGCTCGAGCAGGTCGAAGACCTCCAGCAGCCGGCCGATGGTGGTGGACTCGCCGCCGGGCAGCACCAGCCCGTCGACCGCTTCGAGGTCCGCCGGCCGACGCACGTGCACCGGTTCCGCCCCGGCCGCCCGCAGCGCGCGGTCGTGCTCCCGAACGTCTCCCTGCAGCGCCAGGACACCGATGCGGGGCACGGCGCTCACCGGCGCCCCCGGTGAGCCCGGCCAGCCCGGTGATCAACGCCGGACTTCCGCACATTGCCGGGCATCGAAAAATGAGGAAGAGCGGCGTTGATCATGCGGGGGATGGCAGGAAAGGGAGGGCAGGAGGAAGGGGCAGGGGGATCGGCGCCCTCACCAGCCGCGCTGGGCCAGCAGCTCACCGGCGCCCAGGGAGTCGGCGGAGATGCCGACCATGGCCTCGCCGAGGCCGCGGCTGACCTTGGCGATCCGCTCCGGGTCCTGGAAGTAGGCGGTGGCCTCCACGCAGGCGCGGGCCCGGCGCGCGGGGTCACCGCTCTTGAAGATCCCGCTCCCGATGAAGACGCCGTCCGCGCCCAACTGCATCATCATCGCCGCGTCCGCAGGGGTGGCCACGCCGCCGGCGGTGAACAAGACGACGGGCAGGCGGCCGAGCGAGGCGGTCTCACGGACCAGCTCGACCGGCGCGCTCATCAGCTTGGCCGCCTCGAACAGCTCGGTCTCGTCCAGAACGGTGAGCCGCTTGATCTCGCCCAGAATGGTGCGGATGTGGGTGGTGGCCTGGCTGACGTCGCCGGTGCCGGCCTCGCCCTTCGAGCGGATCATGGCGGCGCCCTCGGCGATCCGCCGCAGCGCCTCCCCGAGATTGGTCGCGCCACAGACGAACGGCACGGTGAAGGCCCGCTTGTCGATGTGGTGGGCGTAGTCGGCGGGGGTGAGGACCTCGGACTCGTCCACGTAGTCGACACCGATCGCCTGCAGGACCTGCGCCTCGACGAAGTGGCCGATCCGCGCCTTGGCCATCACCGGGATGGACACGGCGGCCTGGATGCCGTCGATCATGTCCGGGTCGCTCATCCGGGCCACGCCGCCGTCGCGACGGATGTCGGCCGGGACCCGCTCGAGGGCCATGACCGCGACCGCTCCGGCGTCCTCGGCGATCTTGGCCTGCTCGGCGTCGACGACGTCCATGATGACGCCGCCCTTGAGCATCTCGGCCATCCCCCGCTTCACGCGGTCGGTGCCGAGCTGGGGGCGGTCGGGCGTGGCGTCGGCGGACATGGTCTTTCCTCGCAGTCGTGGGGTGAGACGCCCAGGGTAGGTCAGCCGGCGGACACGGTGGTTCCGGCGGGAACCAGCAGGACGAGCGTCGCACCGGGCTTGAGCGGCAGGTCCCGGTCCTTGTCGTCCAGGAAGCGGGTGCCGCTGTGCGGCGCGATCCGGCGCCACGAGCCGGACAGCCGGCGCCCGTCCCGCAGCACCACGGCTGCGCCGGTCCCGACGGTGGAGGTGAAGGGGGTCGGGTTGCCGAGCACGTCGACGTACTTGGTGTCGCGGATCTGGGCGTGCTGAATGATGACGTTGGTCGGCGCGTAGTCCTTCATCCGGTCACCGTCCTGGTAGACGGCGTAGCGCCCGGACGCGGCGTCGTACTCGACCCGGACCTGGGAGATCTTCGAGAACGGGACCGAGACCCGCTTCGCCGGGAAGCCGGCACCGGCCGGCAGCGGTCCGAAGCGCAGCCCGATGTCCTTGACCTTGGTCCCGGAGGGCTTGGCCTTGTCGATCTTCTCCGGCGAGGTGAAGAAGTTGATGGCGTCCTTGCGCCGCTCTCCCTTCCGGTAGGGGCCGGGCACGGTGTCGTACGAGACGTCCAGGACGAGGCCGCGCTTCTCGGCCACGGCGACGGTGGCCAGCACGCCGGTGTTGCCGCCGGAGGCGCCCAGCGCGACCTTGCCGAACTGCTGCAGCAGCTCGATGTCGCCCTCGCGGACGCTGCGGATCGGCCCGACCTCGCTGCCCGTGGCAGGCGCGTAGACGGCGAGGAAGCGGGTGGCGCCACCCTCCATGACCTCTTGGTAGATCAGCGACGCCACACCGAGGCCGCGGAAGTACGGACGGGCGAGCGGCGAGTTGTCGATCTTCACCGCGACGACGTTGCCGGTCGGCAGCGGCGCGGTGCCCGTCAGGGGGCTGACCTTGGCGGCGGTCGCCGTCGCCTTCGGCGCAGTCGCGGTCGCGGGAGCCGAGACGGGGGCGGAACTCGCTTCGGGAGTCGGCGTCGCGGTCGGATCGGCGGCCGCGCCGCCACAGGCAGCGAGCAGCGTGACGCCGAGCAGGACGACGGCGGCGGGGTGCGGGACGGGGGGGCGCAAGTTCGGGCGGGTCACCCCGACGACGCTACGTGCCGTGGCGTCCGTGGGCGGCAGAATCGCCAGACCGGCAGGGACGGGTAGCTGCGACTAACTGCCCGTGTCGTCGATCTCGAAGTAGCCGGGCAGCTCCCGGTGGCCGGCCAGCCGCAGGGCCCGCGGCAGCCTCCTCAGCCGGATCTCGCGGGTGTCCCTGACGGCCGCGTTGTGGAACGACCGGGCCAGCCCCACGCGAGTCGAGGCCGTCTCCAGCTCGGCCCGCGCCGCCTCCCCGGCGGCGTCCTGGACGAGCAGCGGCAGGGACACCTTGAGCGCGCGGGACAGGTCGTTCTCCAGGCCTTCGCGCCGGTCGACGGTCCCTTCGAGCGAAGCGGACGCGGCCTGCGCCAGGGTCCGGCCGGTTTCCGGGTCGTCGAGGTGGGCGGCGACGGCCCGGGCTGCGGCGGCCCGGCGTACCAGCTGTGCGTCGAGGGCGGCCCAGGACGCGTCGACCCGGGCGTGCAGCCGGTCCAGGCGCCCGGCGGTCCAGGTCACGTAGAGCGTGAGCAGCGCCAGGACCGAGACGCCGAGGACCAGCGCCCTCACGGCCCGCTCCTGCCGGGCAGCTCGGAGATCCAGCGACGCAGGGTCGTCACCAGCCGCCCGGCGTCGTCGTCCACGTCGTCACCCGGCGGCAGCGCCGCCTCCAGGGTGGCGTCGACGGCCACCGGAGCGGCCAGCGCGACCGTCTCGTACACCTCGACGATCTGTCGGGTCACCCTGGACCAGTCGTAGGTCCGGACGGCCAGCCGGGCGGCCGCCGTGAGCCGGGCCCGGCGGGGCGCGTCCTGCAGCAGCGCCCCGAGCGCAGCGGCCAGCGCGCCGGGGTCGCGCACCGGGACGAGGACGCCGGCCGCGCCGTCGTCGAGCACCCGACGAAAGGCGGGGAGGTCGCTGGCCACGACCGGGACACCGGTCGCCATGGCCTCGACAAGCACGATGCCGAAGGACTCGCCGTGAGTGTTGGGGGCGCAGTAGACCTGGCCGCTGGCGAACACCCGCGGCTTGTCCTGCTCGCGGACGAGGCCGAGCAGCTCGACCCGGTCACGCAGCGATGGGGGCACTGCTTCGCGGACCTCGTCCGCGTCCCCGGGGCCGGCGACCAGTAGCCGCACCCGGGGCACCTGCCGGACCAGCTCGGGCAACGCCTCGAGCAGCACGGCGAGTCCTTTACGGGGCTCGTCGATCCGGCCGAGGAAGACGACGGTGGGGTCGTCCGGCCGGCCCGGCGGCGGTGCAGCTCCCTCGAAGCGGCCGACGTCGACGCCGTTCGGGATGAGTATCGCGTCGCCGCCGAGGTGCTGCACGACGACCCGGCGAGCGGCCGGGGAGACGGCGATGCGGCCGGTGACCTTCTCCAGCGCCGGCTGGAGCGCGGTGCCGAACACCTGCAGAGCGCGGGACCGCGCGGTCGCGGTGTGGAAGGTGGCGACCATCGGCCCGCTGGCGGCGAAGCAGGCCAGCATCGACACGCTCGGCACCGTCGGCTCGTGGACGTGCAGGACGTCGAAGCCGCCGTCCCGCAGCCACCGCCGGGTGCGGGCGAGCGACAGCGGCCCGAACACCAGCCGGGCCACCGAGCCGTTGTAGGGCACCGGAACGGCACGTCCGGCCGGGACGACGTACGGCGGCAGGTCGGCCTCGTCGGGCTCGTCGACGGGCGTCAGCACGGAGACGGTGTGGCCGAGCGCGACCAGGTTGTCGGCCAGGTCGCGCACATGCGCCTGCACGCCGCCGGGGACGTCCCAGCTGTAGGGGCAGGCGATGCCGATCCTCACCGTGGATCCAGGTCGTCGAGCCAGAGGCGCTGCAGCATGTGCCAGTCCGCCGGATGTTCCGCGATGCCGCGGGCGAAGGCGTCGGCCAGTGCCTGGGTCATGGTGGGGACGTCGGTGTGTGCCACCTCCGGATGGAAGACGATCCGCCAGCCCTTGCCGCGGAACGACAGCGTCACGGGCAACAACGTCGCGCCGGTGCGCAGTGCCAGACTCGCCGGGCCGGCGGGCATCCGCGCCGTGGCGCCGAAGAACTGCACGTCGACACCGCGTGCCGACAGGTCCCGGTCGGCCAGCAGGCACAGCGTGCCGCCGGTGCCGAGCCGCTCGGCCAGGACGTCGAACGGCGGCCGGTCGCCGCCGGTGAGCGGCAGCACCTCCATGCCGAGGGATTCGCGGAAAACCACGAAGCGGTCGTAGAGCGACTCCGGCTCCAGCCGCTCGGCCACGGTGGTGAACGGTGCGCCGGTCGCGCCGCACCACGCACCGGCGCAGTCCCAGTTGCCGCTGTGCGGCAACGCCAGGATCGTGCCGCGCCCGCTCGCGAGCGAATCCCGCATCCGGTACTCCTCGACGGTGACCGTGCCGCCGAGGATGCGTGCGGCCGGCGTGACCGGCAGCCGGAAGACCTCGCACCAGTAGCGGGCATAGGAGCGCAGGGCCTCTTTGGTCACCAGGTCGAGATCGGAGCCGTCGGCGTCCCCCACCACCCGGGCCAGGTTGCTGCGGAGCCGGTCGACACCCTTGCCACCACGGCGGTGCGCCAGGTCGGCGCCCACCCGGAACAGCCGGTGCGCCAGCGGTTCCGGCAGCGCGCGGACCAGCGCCCAGCCACCGGCGTACGCAGCCGCGCTCGCCTGCCCGGTGACCAGGCCGGCGACCCGGCGGGGCAGGTCCCGCAGGCTGGTCGGCACTACGCGGCCCGGGCCGCCTGCCGGCGGACCTCGACCAGGCGCTGGACCACGGTGACCGCCGAGGCGACGGCGAGCAGCCAGAGCGCCACGGCAAGAGCGGCCGGCAGCCCGAGCCCGGCCAGCGTCGTACCCGTGAGCACGAGGATCAGCCGCTCGGCCCGCTCCGCGAACCCGACGTCGCAGCGCAGGCCCAGCCCCTCGGCGCGCGCCTTGGCGTAGCTCACGACGCTGCCGGCGACCAGGCAGAACAGCGCCACGCCCGCCAGCGTCGGATCGTCACCGGCTCCCGTGAACCACAGCACCAGCCCGCCGAAGACGGCCGCGTCGGCGACCCGGTCGCAGGTCGAGTCCAGCCACGCGCCGAAGCGGTTCGTCCGCCCGAGCCGACGGGCCATGGCGCCGTCGAGCATGTCGGTCAGCACCGAGAAGAAGACGACGGTGGTGCCCACCAGAAACATCCCGCGGGGGAAGAACGCCAGCGCTCCGAGCACGACGCCGAGGGTGCCGGCGAGGGTGACGGCGTCGGGATGGACGCCGGCACGCAGCATCAGACCGGCCACCGGGTCGACCACGCGGCCGAGAGCCGGACGCACGCGCAGGTTGAGCATCGGGTCCGTCCGGTCGGGAGCGCCTGGGCTTCGTACGTGGTGTCGGGAGTGCGCACGCGACGATAGCCGGGCCGCCCGCCGCTCCCCTGCCCTTGTGGCGCAGCGTGCCCAGCAGGCAGGCTGGCCCCCCGCGGTCGCCCCGGCCGCTGCCCGAGAGGAGCGCCCGTGCACAGCGCGAAGGCCGATCCCGGCTCGGCTCCCGAGCCCCGCGAGCCGATCCGGCTCCGAAACGTCGCCGTCGTCGGGCACACCGCGGCGGGCAAGACGACGCTGGTCGAGGCGCTGCTGCACGCCGCCGGCGCGATCGCCCGGGTCGGGAACGTGCAGGAGGGCAGCACCACCTGCGACAGCGAGGAGGTCGAGCAGCGCGTCGGGCACTCGCTGTCCCTGGCCGTCGCGCCGCTCGAGCACCGCGGTGTGAAGGTGAACCTGCTGGACACCCCCGGCTCGCCCGACTTCGTCGGCGAGCTGCGGGCGGCCCTGCGCGCCGCCGACGGGGTGCTGTTCGTCGTGTCGGCGGTCGGCGGGCTCGACGCCGTGACCGTCCAGCTCTGGTCGGAGTGCGAGTCCCTCGGCATTCCGCGGGCCGTGGTGGTCACCCAGCTCGACCGGGCACGGGCCGACTTCGACGAGACCGTGGCGCTGTGCCGGCGGCTGTTGGGAGAGGGCGTGCTCCCGCTGCACCTGCCGATGCACGACGACGACGGCGAGGTCGCCGGACTCATCGCGTTGCTCGACCGGCACGTCGTCGACCACTCCTCCGGCGAGCGGGTGGAACGCGAGGCGGACGCCGAGCACCTCGCGCTGGTGGCCGACCTGCGCGCAGAACTGATCGAAGGGGTCATCGCCGAGAGCGAGGACGAGACCCTGCTGGACCGCTACCTCGGTGGCGAGGAGCTCGATCCCGGGGTGCTGGTCGCGGACCTCGAGCGGGCCGTGGCCCGGGGGCACTTCCACCCGGCGCTGGCGGCCGCACCGCTGGCCGGTGTCGGGATTCAGGAGCTGCTCGACCTACTGGTCCTGGGCTTCCCCTCGCCGCTCGAGCACCCGTGCCCGCCGGTGACCCGGCCGGACGGCTCGCCGGCGACACCGCTGGTCTGCGACCCCGAGGGCCCGCTGGCCGCCGAGGTGGTCAGGACGACCACCGACCCGTACGTCGGGCGGGTCTCCTGGGTCCGCGTGTTCAGCGGGACGCTGCAACCGGACACCCCGGTGCACGTCTCCGGCCACGGTGCGGGCGGCACCTGGCAGCGCCCGGACCACCCGGACCACGACGTCGACGAACGGGTGGGGCCGCTGTCGTCGCCGCTGGGTGCCGCACTGCGCCCGGTCGGCTCGTGCCCGGCGGGCGACATCTGCGTCGTCAGCAAACTGACCTCCGCCGAGACCGGCGACACGCTGTCCGCCCGGGAGGACCCGCTGCTCGTCGCGCCCTGGCGGCTGCCGGAGCCGCAGCTGCCGGTGGCGGTCGAGGCGGTCAGCCGGGCGGACGAGGAGCGGCTGGCGGCGGCACTGGCCCGGCTGGTGGCGGAGGACCCGACGGTACGGCTCGAGCGCCGTACCGAGACCGGCCAGCAACTGCTGTGGTGCATCGGCCCCGGCCACGCGGACGTGCTGCTCGACCGGCTGCGCAACCGGCACCGCGTCGAGGTCCGGACACCGGAGGTCGACGTGCCGCGGCGCGAGACGCTCGCCGGACCCGCCACGGTCACCGGCCGGCATGTGAAGCAGTCCGGCGGACACGGGCAGTACGCCGTCGTGGTCGTGGAGGTCTCCCCCGCCCCACCCGGCTCGGGCCTCACCTTCGAGCAGCGGGTGGTCGGCGGCGCCGTCCCGTCGGCCTTCCACGGCAGCGTCGAGAAGGGCGTGCGCGCCCAGGCCGAGCGGGGTGTGCACGAGGGGCGTCCGCTGGTGGACCTGCGGGTCGTGCTCGTCGACGGCAAGGCGCACTCGGTCGACTCCTCCGACGCCGCGTTCCAGGCGGCCGGCGCGCTGGCGCTGCGGGAGGCGGTGGCCGCTGCCGGAACGGTCGTGCTCGAACCGTGGTGCGAGGTGGAGGTGGGCGTCCCGACCACCTTCGTCGGCACGGTCATGAGCGACCTGTCCGGCCGCCGTGCCCGGGTCACCGGCAGCGACGTCGATCCGGTGGACGAGGACCGCACCGTCGTGCACGCCCAGCTGCCGGAGGCCGAGCTGGTCGACTACGCCGCCGTCCTGCGGGGGGTGTCGCACGGGACCGGGTCCTTCATCCGTCGACCGCTGGGCTTCGAGCCGACGATCGGCCGGTCCTGAGGGACGCAGCCACGGCCAGCGTCAGGAGATCTCGGTCCAGGCCTGCGCGAGCAGGTCACGCGTGTCCGGCAGCAGCTGGGGCAGCACCCGCGTGTGCCCGACGACGGGCATGAAGTTGGTGTCGCCGCCCCACCGCGGAACGACGTGCTGGTGCAGGTGTGCGGCGATGCCGGCTCCCCCGACGACGCCGAGGTTCATGCCGACGTTGAAGCCCTGCGCCCCGGTGGCGTGCCGCAGGGCCCGCAGCGCGTGCTGCGTCATGACCGCGACCTCCGCAGCCTCCTCGCCGGTCAACTCGTCGTAGCCGGCCACGTGCCGGTACGGCACCACCATCAGGTGCCCGGAGTTGTACGGGTAGAGGTTGAGCACCACGAAGGCGGCCGACCCGCGGGCGACGACCAGGGCCTCGCGCTCGTCCAGCGACGGGATCGCGCAGAACGGGCAGTCACCGCCCTTGCCCTCGCCCTTGATGTAGGCCATCCGGTGCGGGGTGTAGAGGCGTGCGAAGGCGTCGGCGATGCCGACCCCCTGCTGCTCCTCGGCGTCGTGATCGCTCATCTCAGGTCCTGTCCCGGACCGCCTGCACGACCTTCGCCACGGCCTGGTCGATCGGCACGCCGTTCTCCTGGGAGCCGTCGCGGTAGCGGAAGGAGACGGCGTCCTTGCTGATGTCCTCCTCGCCGGCGATGAGCATGAACGGCACCTTGGACGTCTGCGCGGTGCGAATCTTCTTCTGCATCCGGTCATCGGAGGTGTCGACCTCCACGCGGACGCCCTCCGCACGCAGCCGCGCCGCCACCTCGTTGAGGTAGCCGATGTAGTCGCTGTGCACCGGGATGCCGACCACCTGCACCGGCGCCAGCCAGGCCGGGAAGGCACCGGCGTAATGCTCGAGCAGCACGCCGAAGAAACGTTCGATCGAGCCGAACAGCGCGCGGTGCAGCATCACCGGCCGTTGCCGGGTGCCGTCCGGCGCCTGGTATTCCAGGTCGAAGCGCTCGGGCAGGTTCGGGTCGACCTGGATCGTGGACATCTGCCAGGTGCGACCGATGGCGTCGCGCGCCTGCACGCTGATCTTCGGGCCGTAGAAGGCAGCACCCCCGGGGTCGGGCACGAGCTCGAGCCCGCTGCGGTCCGCGGCGGCCTGCAGCGCGGCTGTCGAGCGCTCCCACATCTGCTCGTCCCCGATGAACTTGTCGCTGCCGTCGCGGGTCGACAGCTCGAGGTAGAAATCGGTCAGCCCGAAGTCGCGCAGCAGGCCGAGGATGAAATCGAGCACGCCGCTGATCTCGTCACCCATGTCGTCGAGCGTGGTGAAGATGTGCGCGTCGTCCATGGTCAGGCCGCGCACGCGGGTGAGCCCGTGCACGACGCCGGACTTCTCGTACCGGTACACCGACCCGAATTCGAACAGCCGCAGCGGCAACTCCCGGTAGCTGCGTCCCCGGCTCTTGTAGACCAGGATGTGCATCGGGCAGTTCATCGGCTTGAGGTAGTAGTCGGTGCCCTCGAACTGCATCGGCGGGAACATCGTGTCCGCGTAGTACGGCAGGTGCCCGCTGGTGAGGAACAGGTCCTCCCTGGTGACGTGCGGCGTGTTGACGAAGGAGTAGCCGGCCTGTTCGTGCCGCTGCCGCGAGTAGTCCTCCATGACCCGGCGGACGATGCCGCCCTTGGGGTGGAAGACCGCGAGCCCGGAGCCGATCTCGTCCGGGAAGCTGAACAGGTCCAGCTCGGCCCCGAGCCGCCGATGGTCGCGCTTCTCGGCCTCCGCGAGCAGCGTGAGGTGCGCCTTGAGGGCGTCGCGGGACTCCCAGGCGGTGCCGTAGATCCGCTGCAGCATCGGGTTGTTCTGGTCGCCGCGCCAGTAGGCAGCCGCGGTCCGCATGAGCCTGAAGGCAGGGATGTCCCGGGTGGTCGGTAGGTGCGGCCCGCGACAGAGGTCCTTCCACACCAGCTCCTCGCCGGCGAGGTTGTCGTAGATGGTGAGCTCGCCCCCGCCGACCTCGACGCTGCTGCCGTCGTCGTCGGACGCGGCGCCCTTCAGGCCGATCAGCTCGAGCTTGAACGGCTCGTCGGCCAGCTCCTCGCGGGCGTCCTGCTCCGAGACGACCCGCCGTGAGAACTTCTGCCGCTGGCGGACGATGTCACTCATCCGCTTCTCGATCGCCGCCAGGTCCTCGGGGGTGAACGGACGGTCGGGCAGGAAGTCGTAGTAGAAGCCGTCCTTCACCGGCGGCCCGATGCCGAGCCTCGTACCCGGGAACAGGTCCTGCACGGCTTGGGCGAGCACGTGCGCGGCGCTGTGCCGCAGGACAGCCCGCCCGTCCTCGCTGCCGTACGGCACCGCCTCGACGGTGTCCCCGTCGGCGACGACGCTGGCCAGGTCGCACAGGTCGCCACCGATCCGCGCCACGGCGGTGTCCTTCACGCCGGCTGCCCGGAGCAGCTCACCGGCCGTCGTACCCGCCTGCTCCGCACTCACGGTGAGGACGGCGGGTGGTGGGGCGGCAGGCACGGGGGAACTCCTGGTGAGGGGTGGCGGGATGCGGCGAGCCTAGCGGCGCAGGCCCCGCGCGCTCTGCGCCTCCACCTGGGCCCGTAGCGAGGTCAGGAAGCGCTCGACGTCCTCGGGATCGCCGACGGCGCGGACGCCGGTCCCGAGCGCGCCGGCTGCCCACAGGCCGACGCCGATGATCGGGGAGGCGGCCGGCCCGGCGAGCAGCCGGCCCTGCGCACGGTCGACAACCTGAAGGGACAGCCCGCCCAACAACTGCTCCGCGGCGTCGAAGACGACCGGATAGGACGCGGTGACGACGATGTGGCTGCCGGCCGCGGTGAGCCAGTCGCCGTCGGTGGGTACCGCGGCACCGGCGGCTGACCCCCGGCGCCGGAGCAGCACGTCGGCCGCCGCAGCGGCCAGCCCAGCGGCCGCGAGCAGCACAGCCACCGCGACGAGCGGGGCGACGTAGGCCAGCCCGGCCCGGCCCGTGACCAAGGCCTGGGCGCCGGCCAGCGCGACGACAGCCGAGAAGGCGTAGCCGCTCGGCACGGGACTGAGCACCCCCGCGGCGGTGCCCGCCGCGGCGAAGCCGGCCAGCACCAGCAGGTACAGCCCGTCCACGAAGGGCGGAATCTGCGGGTTCACCGACAGCAGGGCCAGCAGTGCGGTCGCGGCGAGCCCCACGGTGGCCATCTGCAGCCACAGCCGGCGCACGAACCCGTAGAGCACCGCCGCCGCCGCCGCCCCGACGAGCGCTCCGGCCAGCAGCGCCAGCCGCGTGGAGGCGCCGGCGACACCGGCAATCGCCGCCACGGCGATGCCGCTGTGCACCGCCGCGAAGGCCAGGCTGAGGTCCGCCACCCAGCGGAAGACCCCGGCCTCGTAGCGCAGTGCGGCCAGGCCGCCGACGGCGCCGAGGACGGCTACCGCCGCAGCGCCGACCGCGCCGAGCAGGGATGCCTCCCGTGCAGCCAGCACGAACAGCACGCCCAGAGTGATCAGGGCGAGCGGGAGGACGAGGTTCAGGGCGGCGAGCAGGAGGCATCCCGGCTCACCCGACGCGCGCCCGGAAGTCTGCTCGACGGGCAGGTCGTCCCACGCCGAGGTGCGTTCCACCACGTCCTGCCCCCGATCGCCGGCCCCAGCGGGGACGCTACGCGAGCGAGGCGTCCAGCGTGATGTCGACCGCGGCGAGCGCCTTGCTGACGGGGCAGCTGAGCTTGGCCTCCTGGGCGGCCTTTTCGAAGCCGGCGGCGTCCAGCCCCTCGACCTCTCCCACCACCTCGAGCGCGATGCCGGTGAGCATGAAGCCGCCGTTGTCCTTGTCCGGACCCAGGCTGACGCTGGCGCCGACCTGGAGGCTCTTCGGCGTGCCCCCCGCCGCGGCGATCAACGCCGACAGCTGCATCGCGAAGCAGGACGAGTGGGCTGCGGCGATCAGCTCCTCGGGGCTGGTCACGCCCCCGGCCTCGTCGGCGGCGCGGCGTGGGAAGGACACGTCGTACGTGCCGACCTTGCTGCTGCTCAGCTCCAGCCGGCCGGAACCGTCCTCGAGGCCGCCGGTCCAGGCGGTGCGGGCGCTACGTGTGGGCATCAGGCTCTCCTTGCGGCTCAGGGGCAGGACGTCGTGTACAAGCCCTGCCGGTGCGGACGGATTCCCCGCGGGCAGGCTCACTCGTGCCGTACGTCGACCACCACGCGGGCCGGGTCGGCCAGCCGGAAGACGCGGAACGGGGCCTTGCGTGACACGCCGACGAAGGCTTCGTAGGTTCCCTCGAAGACCGCGCCCAGCTCGACGTCGCGGACGACCTCGAGGTCCGTCGGCATCCGTACCGAGGTCGCCTCCTGCTGTCCGGTGTCGAAGGGATAGCCGGTCCCGTCGATGAGCACCGCCAGGGTCGCCTCTCCCTGCACGTCCACCTCGTCGCCGGAGCCCGCACGGCGCGGGTCCTCGGTGTACTCGACCCGCCAGCCGGGCTCCCCCGGCTGCCGACCGTCCAACTCGAAGACGACGCGGTCGTAGCCGGGCTGCCGGGCGACGCGGACGGCGGTGACCGTGAGCGGCCCGCCGGTGTGCGATTCCTCCACGGGCGCCGTGTGGGCCGCGAACACCGGAGAGGGTGTGGCCGCCGCCTCCGGCGACGGCGGCGCAGCAGACACCGGGTCCTGGGTCGGCTCGCTCGTGCGGCCGGTGGCCTCGCGGTCGGGGGCGTCGCTGCAGGCGGCGGCGAGCAGCAGGCCGGTCAGGACGATGGCGGTCCGGAGACAGAGTCGGGGGTGGCGGCAGGGGCGGGTCATGGCACCCAGTGTGCCGGTCAGGCGATCTCGTCCTGCCATCCGGGCCGGGCGAATCGTTCGATTTCCTGTCCGCATGTCGGACTGTCGTGGCATCTGTCCGCTTCCTTGACTCCCGGAGGCGCCACCTTCCGCGGGGACCCTGCGACGTGGACGGGTCTGCCACTCGCGCTGTGGCACATCCTGTGGCACGCAAACCCTCGAAATGACGAAAGCCCTGCGTGCCAGGGGTTCCAGGGTGGACGTAGCAGGACTCGAACCTGCGACCTCACGCGTGTGAAGCGTGCGCTCTAACCAACTGAGCTATACGTCCTGGTGCGGGCGCGAGACTACAGGAGTCCGATGAGTTCCCTCACGCGCACGAAGAGGTCGTACCTGCTCAGCAGGTAAATGCCGATCGCGAAAGCGACCAGCCCGCTCACGGTGACCAACGCGGTGAGAACCGGCCGCCTCCTGGCGTTCTCCCACGCCTCGTGCGCGCTGCGCTTGGCCCGGTCGAGCAGCCGCTCCGCCCAGGCGAACTCCGTCGACCAGATGTAGAGGCCGACCAGGATCGGCGGAATCGTCAGCGGCCCGGGCAGGGCCGCGAGCGCCAGCCCCAGCAGGATGAACAGCAGCCCACCGACGAACACGATGACCTTGACGGTCGAGGCGCCCCCGGGCGTACGCCGCAGCTTGAGCTTCCAGGCGGCGGGCGGGCGGGCGACGGACATCCGCGCATCCTGCCGTACGTCCTCGATCACGCTCACACGGTGCCGGACGCGAGCACCGGAAGGGTGGGGATCGGCGGGGCGACGTCACCCTGCTCACGGGTCACCATGAGGCGCACCACGTCGCTCACTCCGGCCTGCAGGCGCATGCCGCTGAGGACGTCGAGGTCGTCGGTCGTCACATCGAAGACGCCCACGGCCCGCTTGTCGCCGTAGCGGCTCTCGCCCCACAGGACGTAGGTCGTCGCGGCGTCGTTGACCGGCAGGCCGTCCACGACCAGCGAGATCTCGTTGCCGCGCACCAGCGCGACGGCGACGACCTCACCGGACTCGCCCTGCAGCGGCACGGTGGACGCCTCGCGCAGCTGGCTCAGCGCCGCCGCCAGACGACCGCTCAGCTGTGCCTGCTCGTCGCGGTCCTGCAGCAAGGCGGTCACCCAACCGCCGAGCCCGAGGACCAGGGCGGCGGCGGCCGCCATGCTCGTCCAGACGGCAGCACGGCGCATCCGGGTGGCATCCCGCCTGCGCCGGGCGGTCTCCAGCGACACGACCGGCTCCGCCGGCTCGGAGGAGCCGACCTCGCGACCGGAGGACCTGATGCCGGCCCGGATCCCCTCGAGCAGCGCGGGCGGCGGTTCGGCGGCATCCGGCGCATAGGCCAGGTGCGCCAGCGTGGCGGCGTGCTCCATGAGGTCGCGCTCGCAACGGGTGCAGCCTTCCAGGTGACTCCTGAAGACCTGCTCGTCCTCGGGCTCGAGCGCATGGAGCGCATGGCCGGCTGCAAGCTCCTCGAAGCGCACGTGGGCGTCGGCGCGGCTCACGGGTTCTTCCCCTGATCTGGCGTGGGACGGGTGGAGGTTCCGGTGGGTCCGGGTGGCTCTGTCCCGGTGGCGGCGTTCGACATGCCGTCGAGAGAGTCCTTCATCCGGCGCATGCCGGCGAGCATTCGAGTCTTGACCGTGCCGAGTGGCGCGGACGTCAGGCCGGAGATCTCGCGCTGGGTGTAACCACCGAAGTAAGCCAGCGTCAGCGCCTCACGCTGCGGGTCAGGCAGCGTCTTGAGCACCTCCCGTACGCGCTCACGGCGCAGCAGTGACCAGACGGCGTCGTCGACCTTCGGCGTCTCGGACTCGCGGTACTCGAGAGCGTCGGCGGTGGTGCGGCGCTTGCGGAGGTTTTCCTCCCGGCGGACGCTGTCCACCGCCTTGTGGTGTGTCATCGACAGCAGCCAGGTGGAGAAGCCACCGCGGCTGGAGTCGAAACGCGAGGCGTCGCGCCAGACGGTGAGGAAGACCTCCTGGACTGCATCCTGCGCCAGCTGCTCGTCGGTGAGGATCCGCCGAGCCAGGCCGTAGCAGGCCCGGCCGTAGCGCCGGTAGAGCGCCTCGAGCGCGCCGCCGTCACCCTCGGTGACCCGGGCTACCAGCGCACGGTCGTCCATGCCGTCATAGGACCCAACGGGCGCGGCAGAGCCACCGACGCCCGTCGGGCCACCACGGGGCAGGGTCACGGAGAGGCTCACAACCGGTAGTTCGCAGCAGCGAGGCGGACGGATGGGCGACAGGGTGCGGCGCCCCTCACACCGTACCGGCGACGTACGCCCCTCCTCCTCCCACCGCAGGCTCCGTCCGGGTGACATGCCCGGCTCGCCTGCCGTCCTTCGGTTAGCAGAGGCCCCCAGGGGGGACTTCCGTCTACATCCGGGCGGCAGCGCCCCTCAACGCGCAGAGAGGTCGAGCCATGACCAGCAGCCCGACGACGGTCAGCTCCCAGCTCCAACTGCGCCTCGTCGTTCCCGGAGCAGCGTCGCTGCCCGTGCGGGCCGACCTCGCCTACGATGTGGCCGACCCGTACGCCGTGCAGATCTCGTTCCACACCGGCACCGGCGCCCCCGGAGGGGACGTCGTCCAGTGGACCTTCGCGCGCTCTCTGCTCAGCGACGGGGTATCGGTACCGGCCGGCGAGGGGGACGTGCAGGTCTGGCCGTCCACCGGCGGCGGCACCTCCGTGGCCTGCCTGTCGCTGTCCTCGCCGTCCGGCCGGGCCCTGTTCGAGGTGCCGCTCGCGGACCTCGTCGACTTCCTGCAGCGCACCTACCACGCGGTCCCGACCGGGCACGAGGGCGACCATGTGGACGTCGACGCGGAGCTCGCGCTGCTGCTCTGGGCCGAGCCCGAGACCTGAGCCCGCCAGACCGTCGGCTGGACCCGGTTCTGCTAGGGTTCTCCCTCGTCGCCAGGCCTGCGCGGGCCCGGCAGTACGCGGACGTGGCTCAGTGGTAGAGCATCACCTTGCCAAGGTGAGGGTCGCGGGTTCGAATCCCGTCGTCCG
>JBBDWV010000020.1:10241-33790 GCA_040902655.1 Mycobacteriales bacterium | reverse complement strand
GAAAGGGGAAACAGGCCGCCACGGCGGTACTGCGCCCCGGACTACCAATGGCCGCTGCGAGCAAGGACGAGACGACGCCCGGACGTTCGCGGCTGCTGCTCCTGGACGGTCACTCCCTGGCCTACCGGGCCTTCTTCGCCCTCCCGGTCGAAAACTTCTCCACCACCACCGGTCAGCCCACCAACGCCGTCTACGGCTTCACGGCGATGCTCATCAACGTGCTGCGCGACGAGCAGCCGACCCACGTCGCGGTCAGCTTCGACGTCTCGAAGTCCACGTTCCGGACCGAGGCCTACGCCGAGTACAAGGCCGGCCGTGCCGAGACCCCCACCGACTTCAAGGGGCAGGTCTCCCTCGTCCGCGAGGTGCTGGACGCGCTGCGGGTGCCGATCGTGTGCGCCGAGGGCTTCGAGGCCGACGACGTCATCGCCACCCTCGCGACGCAGGCCGCAGCGCAGGACATGGACGTCCTGATCGTCACCGGCGACCGCGACGCCTTTCAGCTCGTCAGCGACCGCGTGACCGTGCTCTACAACGCCCGCGGCGTGTCGGACATGCGCCGGATGACGCCCGAGGCGGTGCAGGAGAAGTACGGCCTGTCGCCCGCGCAGTACCCCGAGTTCGCCGCGCTGCGGGGCGATCCCAGCGACAACCTGCCCGGCATCCCCGGTCTCGGCGAGAAGACCGCGACCAAGCTCATCCAGCAGTACGGCGACGTCGCCTCGCTGGTCGACCACGTCGACGAGGTCAAGGGCAAGGTCGGCGACAATCTGCGTGCGGGGCTGTCGAACGTCGTCCGCAACCGCTCGCTCACCGAGCTGGTGCGCGACGTCCCGCTGGACCAGGGCCCGCAGGACCTGCGGCTCGGGCAGTGGGACCGCGACGAGGTGCACAAGGTCTTCGACGCCCTGCAGTTCCGGGTCCTGCGCGAGCGGCTGTACGCCACCCTGTCTGCGGTCGAGCCCGAGGCCGACCAGGGCTTCGAGGTGGCTCACCGGGTGCTCGGGCCGGGGGAGGTGCGAGCCTTCCTGGAGGGGCTGCCGAGCGGGGTGCGGGTCGGGCTGCACGTGCGCGGCTTCTGGGGGCGGGGCACCGGCGACGCCAACGGGCTCGGCATCGCCGCCGTGTCCCCCGCCGACGGCGACGCCTCCGAGGCGGCCTTCATCGACTTGACGACGACGGATGCCGACGACGACGCGGCGCTGGCAGCATGGCTCGCCGACCCTGTCGTCGAGAAGGCGATGCACGACGCCAAGGGGCCGCTGCTGGCCCTGCACGCCCGCGGCTGGAGCGTCGCCGGGCTGACCAGCGACACGGCGCTGGCGGCTTACCTCGCCCTGCCGGGCCAGGGCGTCTTCGACCTGGCCGACCTGGCGCTGCGCTTCCTGCGCCGGGAGCTGCGCGCGGAGGTCGCGGAGGACGGGCAGCTCTCCTTCGACGTCGCCCAGGACGACGGTGGACTGCAGGACGCCGGGGCGGCCGACGCCGCCGTGCGGGCCCGGGCGGTCGCCGACCTGGCCGTCGCGCTCGACCAGGACCTCGAGCGGCGCGGGGCCACCGCGCTGCTGCGGGACGTCGAGCTGCCACTGGTCGCCGTGCTCGCCGACTGCGAGCGGACCGGTATCGCCGCGGACGTCGACCACCTCGTCGCGCTGGAGAGCCGGCTGCGTGAGCAGGTCAAGCAGGCGGCCGAGGCGGCCTACGAGACGGTCGGCCACGAGTTCCACCTCGGCTCGCCCAAGCAGCTGCAGACGCTGCTGTTCGACGAGCTCGGCCTGCCGAAGACCAAGAAGATCAAGACCGGCTGGACGACCGACGCCGACGCGCTGACGAACCTGCTCGGCACGCACCCGGTCATCGAGGCGCTGCTGCTGCACCGCGAGATGACCCGGCTGCTCATGGTCGTGGAGAAGCAGCTGCTACCGACGGTGGTCGACGACGGGCGCATCCACACCACCTTCAAGCAGATGGTCGCGGCGACCGGCCGGCTGTCCAGCGACAATCCCAACCTGCAGAACGTCCCGATCCGCACCGCGCAGGGCCGCGAGATCCGGCAGGGCTTCGTGGCCGGCTCCTCGAAGGACACTGCCTTCGAGGCTCTCATGACGGCCGACTACAGCCAGATCGAGATGCGGATCATGGCCCACCTGTCCGACGACGCCGGGCTGAAGGAGGCCTTCGACACGGGGGAGGACCTGCACACCTTCGTCGCCTCGCGGGCCTTCGGGGTGCCGGTGGAGCAGGTCGACCCGGAGCTGCGCCGCCGGGTCAAGGCGATGTCGTACGGCCTGGCGTATGGCCTGTCGGCCTTCGGGCTGGCCAACCAGCTGCGCATCCCGACGGACGAGGCCAAGGAACAGATGACGGCCTACTTCGAGCGGTTCGGCGGCATCCGGGACTACCTGCACAACGTCGTCGCGCAGGCCCGCAAGGACGGCTACACCTCCACCGTCCTGGACCGCCGCCGCTACCTGCCGGACCTGACCAGCGACAACGGCCAGCGGCGGCAGATGGCCGAACGGATGGCGCTCAACGCACCGATCCAGGGCAGCGCGGCCGACATCATCAAGCTGGCGATGCTGGGGGTCTCCCGGGCTCTGAAGGCCGAGGGCCTGCGGTCCCGGCTGCTGCTGCAGGTGCACGACGAGCTGGTGCTCGAGGTGGCCGAGGGAGAGCGCGAGGCGTTGGAGGCGATGGTGCGGCGGGAGATGGGCGGCGCCTACCCGCTGAGCGTCCCGCTGGACGTCAGCGTCGGCGTCGGCCGCACCTGGGACGACGCCGGCCACTGAGCCCGGCGCCGGCCCCCTCCCACGCCGCCACCTTCCCCCGGGCACCTTCCCCCGGGCACCTTCCCCCGGGCACCTACCCCGGGCACCTACCCCCGGGCACCTCCCCCGGGCACCTCCACCAGCCACCTCCCACGCGGCCACCGACATGATCCACGCGAAGTTCAAGGTGGTTCTACGTTCCAGATCCACCTCGAACATCGCGTGGATCACCAGCGGCCGGGGCTGCGGCCGGGGCTGCGGAGCCTTCCGCCGCCACGACAGGCCAGCGTACTGTGGCGGCTTGCGGTGGTTCGTCCCCGTCGGGGGCAGGACCGGGTGCGCACCTGGCGCATCCAGCGCAGGAGGGAGCGCCGCGTGCGGAGACGGCTCTGCGGAGTGCTGGTTGCCTCGCTGACGGGGCTGGCCGTCGTCACCGGCCTGCCCGCAGGCGCCAGCAGCCCGGTACTGCCCGCAGGCGCCAGCAGCCCGGCACCGCCCTCGGGCGCCGCCGCCCCGATCCCGTTGCCACCACCTCTGGGACCGAGCCCCACACCCTCGCCGAAGCCGCCTCCGAAGACGCCGCCGCCTACCGCGGCGCCGGCGGACCGCTGGGCGCTGCTGGTCGGCGTCACCCACTACCGCGGCAGGGTCAAGGACACCGTGGCCGGCGCCAACGACGCCCGGCTGGTACGCGACGTGCTGCTGCGCCACGGGTGGCGCTCGGATCGGATCCGGATCCTCACCGACGACCAGGCCACCGGCCGGGCGGTCGCGGAGGGCATCGGCTGGCTGCAGCGCAACAGCAGCAGCAAGACCTTCTCCTTCTTCCACTACTCCGGCCACGTGAAGCAGAAGAACGGCCACGAGTACCTCTGGCCGGTCGACAACGCCTACATCGCCGACACCGAGGTGTCGCGGGTGCTGCGGGCCCTGCGGGGCACCGGCTGGACCAACATCAGCGGCTGTGAGGCCGGTGGCTTCGACGAGGGGCTGTCCAGCCCGCGGCACCTGTTCACCGGCAGCTCGCACGTCACCGAGAAGTCCTACGAGGACCGCAGCACCGGCTTCAGTGTCTGGAGCGGCTTGCTCTTCGACGAGGGGCTGCGGGACAAGAAGGCCGATCGCGACGGCGACGGCGGTGTGAGCGTCAACGAGGCCTTCCAGTACGCCGCCCCGCGGGCCCGGGACTACACAAGGAACCAGCGCCCGTACGGTCCGCAGACCCCGCAGTGGGCCGGCGGCAACGGCTCGCTCAACCTGGCCAAGCCCCGCATCTGAGCCTGCACGCATAGGGTCGGGCCGTGCCCGGCGACTCCCTCTTCGACGCCGCTGAGGAGCAGGCCGCTGCCCAGGTGGCTCCGCTGGCCGTCCGGATGCGCCCGCGCACCCTCGACGAGGTGGTCGGTCAGTCGCACCTGCTCGGCCCCGGCGCCCCGCTGCGCCGGTTGATCGAGGGCGACGCCCCACTGAGCGTGATCCTGTGGGGTCCGCCCGGCACCGGCAAGACGACGCTGGCCATGCTCATCGCCCGCTCCACCTCCCGCCGGTTCCGTGAGCTGTCCGCCGTGACCGCGGGGGTGAAGGACGTACGCCTGGTCGTCGAGGAGGCCAAGCGCGCGCTGGGGGAGACGGGCGCGCAGACGGTGCTGTTCGTCGACGAGGTGCACCGCTTCAGCAAGACCCAGCAGGACGCGCTGCTGCCCAGCGTGGAGAACCGGTGGGTGACCCTGGTCGCCGCGACCACCGAGAACCCGTTCTTCAGCGTCATCTCGCCGCTGTTGTCCCGCTCGCTGCTGCTGACGCTCGAACCGCTGACCGACGCGGACGTACGCACGGTGGTCGCCCGGGCGCTGGCGGACGGTCGCGGGCTGGACGGCCAGGTGACGGTCGACGACGACGCCCTCGACCACCTGGTGCGGCTGGCCGGCGGCGACGCGCGGCGCTCGCTGACGGCGCTGGAGGCCGCTGCGGGGGCGTCGGACCACGTCACGCTGGCGCTGCTCGAGCAGGCCGTCGACCGGGCCGCGGTGCGCTACGACCGCGACGGCGACCAGCACTACGACGTCATCAGCGGCTTCATCAAGTCGATCCGCGGCTCAGACGTGGACGCCTCCCTGCACTACCTGGCCCGGATGGTCGAGGCGGGGGAGGACCCGCGGTTCATCGCCCGGCGGCTCGTGGTGCACGCCAGCGAGGACATCGGCATGGCGGACCCGTCGGCGCTGCAGGTCGCGGTGGCCGCGGCGCAGGCGCTGGAGCTGATCGGGATGCCGGAGGCGCGGATCAACCTCGCGCAGGCCACCATCCACCTCGCGCTGGCGCCGAAGAGCAACGCGGTCATCGCCGGGGTGGACTCGGCCCTGGCCGACGTCCGCGCCGGGCGCACCGCAACGGTGCCGCCGCACCTGCGCGACGCGCACTACGCGGGTGCCAGCAAGGTGGGGGTCGCCGGCTATCGGTACCCTCACGACTTCCCGGGTGGGGTCGTGGCGCAGCAGTATGCGCCCGACCCGGTCGTGGGGCGGGAGTACTACTCGCCTCGCGGGCTGGGGGTCGAGCGTGTCGCCTCGCAGCGGCTCGCGGGGCTGCGCGAGGTGCTGCGCGGCGACCGCGGGGTGGTGCCCGAGGATGCCGCGGACGGCTTCCGCCCCCGGTGCAGGCCCGCCCCACCCACCGTCGAGGAGCTCAGCGGCCCCGACTCGAACAAGGACACGCCTGGATGATCAGCATTGGCCAACTCGCGGCCCTCATCGCAGCGATCGGCTTCGCGTCGCTGATGCTCGCCCTCAGCTACGTCGTCCTCGGACTGCGCAAGACGGTGCGGGAGACCGAGCGGCTGGTGGCCGGCCTCACCCAGACCACCGTGCCGATGCTCACCGAGGTCACCGGGACGGTCGTCCAGGTCCGCCAGGAACTCACCCGGGTCGATGCGATCACCGCGAACGTGCAGTCGATGAGCGGCAACGTCTCGGCGCTCACCTCGCTGTTCGCCGCCACCCTCGGCAGCCCCATCATCAAGGTCGCGGCCTTCTCCTACGGCGTGCGGTCACTGGCCACCAAGCGGCACGAGAAGGACATCAACAAGCGGGTCCGCGACGAGATGAAGCGGGGCCGTCGATGACCCGCCGGCTGGTCTACATCGCGTTCGGCGCGGCGGTCGGTGTGCTCGTGGTGCACCGGGCGACGCAGGCCGCCAAGCGCTTCACCCCCGTCGGCGTACAGAGCTCGGTGGCGGCCGCCGTCAGCGGCCTGAGCGAGGCGCTGCGCGATGCCACCGCGGAGCTGAGGACCGCCATGGCCGAGCGCGAGGAGGAGCTGCGTGCGACCCTCGGGCTGGACGGCAGCCACGACCTCGTCGACTACGTCGACCCCGGCCACACCGGCGGCATGGAGCCCGACGTCCGATGAGCTGGACCCCTCCGGGGATGTCGTCGGCGGAGATCCGCCGGCGGTTCCTGTCCCACTTCGAGGGCAACGGCCACATGGCCGTGCCCTCCGCCTCGCTGATCTCGAACGACCCGACGCTGCTGCTCGTCGTCGCCGGCATGGTGCCGTTCATGCCGTACTTCCTCGGCGAGGCCACCCCGCCCGCGTCACGGCTGGCCAGCGTGCAGAAGTGCGTGCGCACCCTCGACATCGAGGAGGTCGGCAGGACCACCCGGCACGGCTCGTTCTTCCAGATGGCCGGCAACTTCAGCTTCGGCGACTACTTCAAGGAAGGCGCGATCGACCTCGCCTGGTCGCTGCTGACCGGCAGCGTCGCCGCCGGCGGCTACGGCCTGCCCGAGGACCGGCTCTGGACCACCGTCTACCTCGACGACGACGAAGCGTTCGAGCTGTGGAAGCGGTACGTCCCGGAGTCGCGCATCCAGCGGCGGGACAAGGCCGACAACTACTGGCACATGGGCGTGCCCGGCCCGGGCGGCCCGTGCAGCGAGATCTACTACGACCGCGGCTCGGAGTACGGCCGGGAGGGCGGTCCGGTCGCCGACGAGGACCGTTACCTGGAGGTCTGGAACCTCGTCTTCATGCAGTACCAGCTGTCGACGGTGCGCACGAAGGTCGACTTCGACATCGCCGGGCCGCTGCCGGCGCAGAACATCGACACCGGCATGGGGCTGGAGCGCGTCGCGACGATCCTGCAGGGCGTCGACAACCTCTATGAGATCGACACCTCGAGGGCGATCCTGGACCGGGCCGCCGCGCTGACCGGCGTGGCCTACGGCCGCGACCCGGAGGCCGACGTGCGGCTACGGGTCGTCGCCGACCACGCCCGTACCGCCGTGATGCTCCTCGGCGACGGCGTCCAGCCCGGCAACGAGGCGCGCGACTACGTCCTGCGCCGCATCCTGCGCCGTACCGTCCGCTCGATGCGCCTGCTGGGCGCGCAGGATCCGACGATGGAGGCGCTGGTCGAGGCCTCCATCGGCGCGATGGGCCCGCAGTACCCCGAGCTGGTCGACGCTGCCGCCCGGATCACGGCGGTCGCCGTCGGCGAGGAGCGCAGCTTCCTCGAGACCCTGACCAAGGGTGCTGTCGTCTTCGACAACGCCGTTCCCGCCGCGCGGCAGTCCGGCGGGATGCTCTCGGGTGCGGCGGCCTTCACACTGCACGACACCTTCGGCTTCCCGATCGACCTGACGCTGGAGATGGCCGCTGAGCAGGGCCTGTCGGTCGACGAGCCGGGCTTTCGCGCACTCATGAAGGAGCAGCGCGAGCGGGCCAAGGCGGACGCCCAGGCCAAGAAGACCGGCGGCGCCGATCTCGGTGCCTACCGCACGCTGCTCGACGCCGCTGGTGGCACCGAGTTCACCGGCTACGCCGAGGTGGCCTCCGAGGCGGTGCTGCGCGGGCTGCTCGTCGACGGCGCCGTCGCGTCGGCGGCCCCCGAGGGCGCGACCGTCGAGGTCGTCCTGGACCGCTCGCCGTTCTACGCCGAGGCGGGCGGGCAGCTCGCCGACAACGGCCGCATCGTGCTTGCCGACGGCACGGTGCTCGAGGTCGCCGACGTCCAGAAGGCGCTGCCGGGGCTGACCGTGCACAAGGTGCGGGTGGTGTCCGGGGAGGTGCGGGTCGGGCAGCCGGTGCAGGCGCAGGTCGACGTCGAGCGCCGGCGGGCCATCTCGCGGGCGCACACCGCCACCCATCTGGTGCACACCGCCTTCCGGGCCGCACTGGGGGAGTCGGCCACCCAGGCCGGCTCGGAGAACCGGCCCGGGCGCTTCCGCTTCGACTTCGCCTCCCCGTCGGCGGTGCCGGCCTCGGTGCTGGCCGACGTCGAGCAGGAGATCAACGAGATCGCGCTGGCCGACCTGGAGGTACGTGCCTTCGTCACCTCCCAGGACGAGGCCCGGCGGCTGGGGGCGATGGCGCTGTTCGGCGAGAAGTACGGCGACGAGGTCCGCGTCGTCGAGGTCGGCGACTACGCCCGCGAGCTGTGCGGCGGCACGCACGCCGCCCGCTCCGGGCAGCTCGGGATGGTCACGCTGCTGTCGGAGTCCTCGATCGGCTCGGGGGTGCGCCGGGTCGAAGGGCTGGTGGGGCTGGACGCCTACTCCTACCTGGCCCGCGAGCACGTGCTGCTGGCCCAGCTGGCGGCGGCGTTCAAGGTGCCTTCCGCGGAGGTCCCCGCGCGGGTGGAGGCCATCGTCGCGCGGCTGCGCGAGGTCGAGAAGGAGCTGGCGGTCCTTCGTGCGGGTCAGGTGCTCCAGCAGGCCGGCGCGTTCGCCGCGGCGGCGCGCGACGTCCACGGGGTCGCCTACGTCGGGGTGGAGGCACCGGCCGGCACCCCGGGTGACCTGGTGCGGCAGCTGGCGCTGGACGTCCGCGGGCGGCTGGCGGCCGACCGGCCCGGTGTCGTCCTGGTGGCGGCGCCCGGCGAGCGGGTGACGCTGGTGGCGGCGGTCAACGATGCCGGCCGGGCCCGTGGGCTGTCCGCGAACTCCGTGCTGCGCGAGGCGGCGGCGGCGGTCGACGGCAAGGGCGGCGGCAAGGACGACGTCGCGCAGGGCGGCGGCTCCAACGCCGCCGGCATCCCGGACGCGCTCGTGCGGGCGGAGCACCTCATCGGTCGCGTCGCCACCGCCGGCTGACCCACGCAGCGCCCCCGGGGGTGATCCACGCAGCGCCTCCGGGGGTGATCCACGCAGCGCCTCCGGGGGTGATCCACGCGAAGTTTGAGGTGGTTCAGCGGCGCGCATCCACCTGCAACATCGCGTGGATCATGAGGGATTGGATCATGGTGAGAGTGGATCATGGTGAGCGGGGGCGCCGTAAGGTGGACGGCCATGAGCGCTGGACGGCCATGAGCGCTGGCCGGCCATGAGCGGCATCCCGGGCGTCGTGCTCGCTGTCGACGTCGGCACCGTACGGGTAGGTGTCGCGGCGTCGGACCCGCACCGGATCCTCGCCTCGCCCGTGGAGACGGTGCCGGCGCCGGGCCACGCCCGGGTGGCCGAGCTGGTCGCCGAGCGGGAGGCGGTGCTCGTGGTCGTGGGGCTGCCGACCTCGCTGTCGGGCCGGTCCGCGAGCGCGTCGGCCGACATGGCGCGGGCGTGGGCGGCGACGTTCGCGCCCCTGGTGGCGCCGGTCGAGGTGCGGCTGGTGGACGAGCGGCTCACGACCGTGAGCGCGACGGCTGCGCTCCGCGCCTCCGGCCGGTCCACCAGGAGGGGCCGCGGCGTGATCGACCAGGCTGCGGCGGTGGCGCTGCTGCAGGGGGTGCTCGATCGTCCGGGCACTCGACCCGCCCGATAGTCTCGGTTGCGTGACGGATCTCCTGCAGTTGCGCGACGAGCGCCCGCGCCCGCGCCGCCATCGGCGCGGCGGCCGTTCCACGCTGCTCGCGGTGCTGTTCCTGCTGCTGCTCGTCGCGGCGCTGGTCGCCGGTGCCGTCTTCGCGGGCGCGAAGGTGCTCGACCGCCTGAGCAGCTCCGCCCCCGACTACGAGGGGGAGGGCAGCGGCGAGGCGGTCGTCCAGGTCGAGCCGGGCCACACGGCCGGTGACGTGGCCGACACGCTGGTCGCGAAGGACGTGGTGGCCAGCCGGCAGGCGTTCTTCGAGGTGGCCGCCGCCGATCCACGGGCCACCGGGCTGCAGCCCGGCTTCTACTCGCTTCGGCTGAAGATGAGCGCAGCCTCGGCGTTCGAGCTGCTGCTCGATCCGGCTGCGCGCCTGGTCGGGCGGGTGACGATCCCGGAGGGCCGCAACGTCGAGCAGACGCTCGAGCTGCTCGCCGCCGGCAGCGAGATCCCGCTCGCCGACCTCGAGGCTGCGGCCGCCGCTCCGGCCGAGCTCGGCCTGCCGGACTACGCGCAGAACCAGCTGGAGGGATTCCTGTTCCCGGCCACCTATGACCTCGAGCCGGGCACCACCGCAGTGCAGGTCCTCACCCAGATGGTCGACCGCTTCGAGCAGGCCGCGGACACGGTCGGCCTGGAGGAGGGTGCCCGACGCCTGGGTCTGTCCGCGTACGAAGTGGTGATCGTGGCCAGCCTGATCGAGCGTGAGGTGAAGTTCGACGACGAGTACGGCAAGGTGTCGCGGGTCGTCTACAACCGGCTCGACCAGAAGATCCCGCTGGGCATCGACGCCGCGATCGCCTTCGGCGTCGGCAAGAACGCCGGCGAGCCGCTCACCAAGTCCGACCTGGCCAAGGACACGCCGTACGAGAACCGTCGCAAGACCGGACTGCCGCCCACGCCGATCGCGTCCCCGGGCGAGGCGACCCTCGAGGGCGCTCTGAACCCGGTGGACGGCGACATCCTGTACTACGTGCTGGCCACCGCGGAGGGCCGGACGTTCTTCACCGACGACTACAACGCCTTCCTGCGCCAGCGCGACAAGTCCCGCGCCGAGGGCATCTTCTGAGGGCGGCGGTCCTCGGCCGGCCGATCGCCCACTCGCTGTCGCCGCGGCTGCACCGGGCGGCCTACGCCGCGCTCGGTCTGGACTGGACGTACGACGCGGTCGACCTCGGCGCGGACGAGCTCGCCGGCTTCCTCGACGGCCTCGGCCCGGAGTGGGCCGGCCTGTCGCTGACGATGCCCCTGAAGCAGGCGGTGCTGCCGCTGCTGGACGAGGTGTCGGACCTGGCGGTGGACGTGGCCGCGGCCAACACCGTGCTGCTGCACGGCGGCCGGCGCAGCGGCCACAACACCGACGTGCACGGCATCGTGGCGGCACTGGCGGAGGCCGGCGTCACCCGGGCCGACCGGGCGGTCGTGCTGGGTGGCGGGGCGACGGCGCGTTCGGCGCTGGCGGCGCTGGCGGCGCTGGGCTGCACGTCCCCGGTGCTGGTCGTGCGTTCGGAGCCGGTGGAGACGCTGGCGTCCGCCGCCCGGCTGGGGGTGACGCCCTCGGTGGTGGAGTTCACGCCGGCGGTGTTCGACGGCTGCGACCTGCTGGTCAGCACGCTGCCACCGGGCGCGGGGGACCGCTTCGCGCCGTACGTCGCCGACGTGCCGGTGCTGCTGGACGTCGCCTACGACCCGTGGCCGACGGCGCTGGCCGCGGCGTGCCGGGCGGTGGTGGTCAGCGGCGCGTCGATGCTGCTGCACGGCGCGGCGCTGCAGGTGCAGCTGATGACCGGCCAGGAGGCACCCGTCCGGGTGATGGCGGAGGCACTGCCAACGCTCAAGGCCTGACCGGAGGGGGCCGATGGCTGTTCCAGAGGCGGAGACGGCCGCCAGGTGAAGGAGCCCCGATGACCGACCTGCACAGCGGCAGCCGCTCCGAGCGGCTCGACCGGGCGATCCACGCGCTGCTCGCGCAGACCCCCGAGCTCGAGGCCGCCGCGGTGGTCTCCTTCGACGGGCTGCCGATGGCCGCCGCACTGCCCCCCTCGATGGACGAGGACCGGGTCGCCGCGATGAGCGCCGCGCTGCTGTCCCTCGGCGAGCGCGCCGCGCAGGGCCTCGGCCGGGGAGAGCTCTCGCAGGTCTACATCGAGGGTGATGCCGGGACCGTCTTCCTGGTCGCCGCCGAGGACGAGGCCGTCCTGGTCGCCGTCGCCAGCAAGGGCGCCAAGGTCGGCATGATGCTGTACGAGGTCCGTCGCGCGGCTGCTGCCGTCGCCGAGGTGCTCAAGGCCGAGGACGAGCCGCTGGCCGTCGTTCCCGCGCAGCCGGAGCCGGTCGTGCAGGCCGCGCCGGCGGCAGTCCACGCGCCGCCCGCCGAGCCGTCCTACAGCGAGCCGTCGTACAACCAGCCGTCCTACAACGAGCCCATCCACAGCTCGCCGGCCCACAGCGCCCCGGCGTACGTCCCGCCGGTCGAGACGACCTGGTCGTCCTACGCACCCAGCGGAAGCGTCGTGCCGGACAGCGTCATGCCGGTTCTGCCGCCGTCCACCTGGTCCTGAACCACCTGGTCCTGAACTCTGCGCCCACCACCCCGCCCACCGACCCGACGGGACCGTTGTGAGACTCGAGGGAACGCTCGACGCGTTCAGCCTCCCGGACATCTTCCAGCTGCTGAGCTTCACGAAGAAGACCGGGACGCTGCACCTGAGGCGCGAGAGTGCGCACGGTGCGGTGCACCTGCGCGGTGGCGCCGTCACCGGTGCCCGGGCCGATGTCGCCCGCCAGGAACTCGGCCGGCGACTGCTCGGCAGCGGTCTGGTCGACGACGAGGTGCTCGCCGCCGCCGCCGAGGAGCTGACCGGCGACCCGTCGCTGAGCCTGGCCCAGCTGCTGGCCGAGAAGGCCGGGCTCGACGTCGAGCAGGTCCGGGCAGTCGCCGCCGAACAGGCCACCGACGCCGTCTTCAGCATGCTGCGCTGGGCCGATGGTGAATTCGCCTTCGTGGTGGACGAGACCGACCCGGACGACCTGGGTGCGGCGGTACCGGTCGAGGAGGTCGTGGCCGAGGGCCAGCGCCGGCTGGCCGCCTGGGCCGAGCTGGTCGAGCAGGTTCCTGCTCCCGACTCCGTCGTCACCGTCAACCCCGCGCCGGCCGGCGATCCGGTCGCCAGCCGCGACGAGTGGACTCTGCTGTCGCTGGTCGACGGCCGCCGCACCGTCGCCGACCTGGTCGCCCTGTCCGGCCGCGGTGAGTACGCCGTGGTGTCCGCCCTCGCCGGCCTCGTCGGCCGCGGGCTGGTCGTCGTCGGCGGCCCCGGTGACGACCAGCTGCTGCGCCGGCAGAGCCTGCTCGCCGCGCTCGAGGGCACGCCGGTGCCGGAGGCTGCCGCGCCGGCGCCCGCTCCGGTGATCCCGTCCCCGTCGGTCCCGGTGGGCGCCCCGGTCATCCCCGAGCGCCCCGAGCCCTTCACGCCGGCGCGCCGTCCGGAGCACGCCGAGGAGGCGCCGGCCTACGCCCGGGCCAGCACGGCGACCGGCGCGCCGTCGACCCGTACGACCACCGCAGGTGCAGGCTCGTCCCACGGCTCCGTGCACGGAGCCACGGCGCTGCAGCCGCAGGCGTCCGCCGTCCCGGCGGTCGCCGGCCTGATCGAGCGCGACCCGAGTGTGAACAAGAGCCTGCTGCTGCGGCTCATCGCCGGCGTGAGGGGTCTGTGATGGCGACACGCAATCCGAACCGCCGCAAGCACGGCGGCACCGCGGTCAAGATCGTCGTCACCGGCCCGTTCTCCGCCGGCAAGACGACGCTGATCCGGACGATCAGCGAGATCACCGTGCTGTCGACCGAGAAGGACATCACCGACGACACCCGGTCCCGCAAGGCCGAGACGACGGTCGCCATGGACTTCGGCCGGATCACGATCGACCGCGACCTGGTGCTCTACCTGTTCGGTACGCCGGGGCAGGACCGCTTCGACTTCATGTGGGAGATCCTCGGCGAGGGGATGCTCGGCTACATCCTGCTGGTCGACGCCTCGCGGGAGGACTCGCTCGAGGAGGCCGTCGGCATCCTGGCGGCGTTCCGCAAGATGGCCCGCGTGCCGTTCGTCGTCGCGCTGAACCGGGCCGCCGGCATCGACCCGTCGGACGAGGACAAGGTCCGCTCGGTGCTCGAGCTGGGCGACGACGTGCCGGTCGTGCCGTGCGACGCCACCGATCGCGAGTCGGTCAAGGCCGTGCTGCTGGCGCTGCTCTACTCCGTTGTCGACCAGATCGACGCGCCGGCCGGCGCCGGGGTCTGAGCATGGGCTGGTTCCGGAGGTCGGCGGGGCGGCACGCACTCGGCGCGGCCGTCACGGCCCTCCCGTCCGGGCCGCTCGCCCCGGCGGACGGGTCAGCGGTCCCTGCTGCCCCGGTCCCTGCAGCCCCGGTCCCTGGTGTGCCGGCGCCCGACCTGATGACCTCGATCGCGGCGCTCATCAGCTCGGGCGAGGCGTGGAACGTCACGTCCGTGCCGCAGGACAACTCGCCGCTCCAGTCCTGGAGCCGTTCTGCCCCTGCTCCCGCCGCACCTCCGGCGACGTCGGCTCCGGCTCGGTCCTCGCTCGAGGAGGCGCTGGCCGGGCTGCTGCCCCAGGCGGAGACGGAACTGTCCACCGGCCCGCCGGCGGAGGCGTCGGCGCCGGTCGCAGCTCAGCCTGCGTCGCGGGTCCAGCTGGGCTTCCGGGACGGGACCTCCACCATGCTCGACCCCTCCTCCAGCCAGTCGATGGCCCTCGAGCAGCTCGCCCAGTCGCTGACCAGCCACGACTGACGTCGGCGCTGGAGCTGGCCGGGTCGTACGACGGACCTGCGGCGGCTCGACGACGCGCCGCGGCCGGCCCCGGCGCTGGACTGAGCCGAACGGGTCAAGCACGCTGGGAGTTCGTCCGATGAGGACGAGGACGACACCGGCCCCAGGAGACCCACGCGTGAAGCAGCTCGGAGACATCCTGCTCGAGGGTGGGCACGTCAGCCACGAGCAGCTCGGCACCGCGGTCGAGGAGCAGCGCCGCCTCGGCCGCAGCCTGGGCCGGGTGCTGGTCGACATGGGGATGCTGTCGGAGGGTCAGCTGGTCGCCGCGCTCGCCACCCAGATCGGCCTGAAGTTCGTCGACCTGTCCGACTACGCCGTCGACGGCTCGGCGGTCTCGCGCGTGCCGGCACCGGTGTGCCGCCGGCACAGCGCACTGCCGATCGGCTACGAGGACGGCAAGCTCGTCGTGGCGATGGCCGACCCGGCGAACGTCTTCGCGGTCGACGACATCCGCTCGATGACCGGACTCGAGGTCAAGTCGGTCGTGGCCACCAAGACCGACGTGCTGGCCGCGATCGACCGCTACCACCGCGGCGACGACGAGATGGACGAGCTGACCTCCGCCATCGATGTCCAGGACGACGCGGACGACGACCTGTCCAAGGTCACCGAGATCGTCGAGGACGCGCCGATCGTCAAGTTCGTGAACCTGCTCATCACGCAGGCGATCCAGGACCGTGCCTCCGACATCCACATCGAGCCGGCCGAGAAGGACCTGCGCGTCCGCTTCCGCATCGACGGCGTGCTGCACGAGGTGATGCGCTCGCCGAAGACGATCACCTCCGGTGTCACCAGCCGGCTGAAGATCATGGCCGACATCAACATCGCCGAGCGCCGCATTCCGCAGGACGGGCGCCTGTCGGTCAACGCCAACGGCAAGAAGATCGACCTGCGCGTCGCGACCCTGCCCACCGTGTGGGGCGAGAAGATCGTCATGCGCATCCTGGACAACAGCACCGCCATGCTCAACCTGTCCGACCTGGGGTTCGGCCAGGAGAACTACGACGTCTACAGCAAGAGCTTCGTCAAGCCGTACGGGATGATCCTGGTGACCGGGCCCACCGGCTCGGGCAAGTCGACGACGCTCTACGCCACGCTGAACATCGTCAGCCGGCCCGAGGTCAACGTCATCACGGTCGAGGACCCCGTCGAGTACCGCCTGCCGGGCATCAACCAGGTGCAGACCAACGTCAAGGCCGGCCTCACCTTCGCCGCCGCGCTGCGGTCGATCCTGCGCTCGGACCCCGACATCGTGCTGCTCGGTGAGATCCGCGACCAGGAGACGGCCCACATCGCGATCGAGGCCGCGCTCACCGGCCACCTGGTGCTGTCGACCCTGCACACCAACGACGCCCCGTCGGCGATCGTCCGGCTGACCGAGATGGGCGTCGAGCCGTTCCTGGTGGGCTCCGCGCTGGATTGCGTGCTCGCCCAGCGGCTGGCCCGCAAGCTGTGCCCGAAGTGCAAGGAGGCCTACCAGCCCTCCCGGGAACAGCTGGTGGACATGCGCTTCCCCTGGTCCGACGACGAGCCGCTCCCCACGCTCTACCGCCCCATCGGCTGCAGCGCCTGCTCCAAGACCGGCTACAAGGGCCGGCTCGCCCTGCACGAGGTGATGGCGGTCAGCGAGGACATCGAACGGATGACGGTGGAGCACGCCTCGGCGATGGCGATCGGCAAGGTCGCCCGCGAGCAGGGGATGATCACGCTGCGCGACGACGGGCTGGCCAAGGTCAAGGCCGGCCACACCTCGATGGAGGAGATCTTCCGCGTCGTGGTCTGAGCTCAGGCGAGGTCGAAGGCCGCGAGTACGGCTGAGGTCAGCGTCGCCTCCTGGTCGGGGAGCAGTGCCCCGACATGCCGCCCGAGGAGCTCGGCGCGGATTGTGGTGATGTTGTCGCAGGACACCACGCTGTCCTGGTCCAACCCGTTGAGCCGGCCCACGGGTACCTCGGTGGCCAGGCCGCGGACTCGACTGGTGATGGGCGCCACCGTCACGGAGGACATCCGCGACCGGACGCCGGTTCGGGTCAGGATGAGCACAGGCCGAGGCCTGTCCATGCGTGCGAGGTAGATGGGTCGCATCAGTCGAGGTCCAGCGGCTGGCGGGACGTCCAGGCGACCATCGCCTCCAGGTCCTCGTCCTCACCGTGCTTGATCAGGAGCTGGACGTCCCGCTCGACAGCTGCTCGCCGCCGTTCACGCAGGAGAGCTCGAGTGACGACATCTGCGCGACTCGCCGCAGCACCCGTGGCCACGAGGTCGTCGAGGAAGTGGACCAGGTCATCGGGCAGCCGTAGCGCGATCTGCTTGGTCATCCCGAAACGGTACCACTGTGGGATGCGCGGCGGTCGAGGACGACTTGCTGCTCAAGGCACTGCTCCGAACGGTCGATGCCTGGCGGAGCACCGGACATGCCGGCCTGCTAGGGAGGACCGCACGTGGACGCGAAGAACCCCGCCCCATCGGGCATGGACGGCTACTTCGGCTCGGTGCCGCCGGTGGCCAAGCCGAGCGAGCCGTCGCCGCTCGACCCGAGCTGGACCCCCGCGCCGCCGATGCAGCCGTCGGCCCCGATGGACGTCAGCGCCCCGGCGATGACGTTCGACGCGCCGCCGGCCCCGGTCACGGCTCCTCGTCCGCCTGCACCGGATGCTGCTGTGGCTGCGCCGGCAGCCTCGTACGCACCGGCTCCGACCGCTGCGCCGGTTGCGTTGTACGCACCGGCTACGACCGCGGCGCCGGTTGCGTCGTACGCACCGGCTCCGACCGCGGCACCGGCTGCGTCGTACGCACCGGCTCCGACTGCTGTACCGGCAGCGGCTCCGGCCGCTGTACCGCTGATGCCGCAGGCACCTGTCCCCGTCGCGGCGGCGCCTGTCCAGCCGCCTCTGCTGGCGCCGGCGGCCGTTCCCGCAGCGGCCCCGGTGCGGGCGCCGACCCCGCCGCCGCTGTCCGCGCCGGTGGTGCCCGCCCAGGTGGCTCCCGCAGTGCCGGCGGCGCCCGCAGCACCTGCGCAGAAGCCCGCGGAGCAGGCCGTCCGGGTCGGTGCCGAGGACACCACCGAGGACAGCGCGTTCCTGTCGAACCTGCTCATCCACGTGCTCGAGCAGGGCTGCTCCGACCTGCACCTGACCGTCGGCGCGCATCCCACCGTCCGTAAGTCCGGCGGCCTGGTGCAGCTCGACGAGGACTACCCGAAGCTCACGCCGCAGCTCATCCAGAAGACGATGTACGCGATCATGTCGCAGAAGCAGCGGGAGAAGTTCGAGGAGGAGCTCGAACTCGACTTCGCCTACTCGCTGCCGGGCAAGGCGCGGTTCCGCGTCAACGTCTACAAGCAGCGCGACGCGGTGGGTGCGGCGTTCCGCCTCATCCCGTACGAGATCAAGAAGCTCGAGGACCTCGGCGTTCCGCCGGCAGTGGCCAACCTGGCGATGCTTCCGCGCGGCTTCGTCCTCGTCACCGGCCCCACCGGCTCGGGCAAGTCGACGACTCTGGCTGCCGTCGTCGACCTGGCGAACCGGCAGCGTGCCGACCACATCATGACCGTCGAGGACCCGATCGAGTTCCTGCACTCCCACCAGAAGTCGCTGGTCAACCAGCGCGAGGTGGGGGAGGACACGTGGTCGTTCAAGAACGCCCTCAAGCACGTCCTGCGTCAGGACCCGGACATCATCCTGGTCGGTGAGATGCGCGACCTCGAGACCATCGAGATCGCCCTGACCGCCGCTGAGACCGGCCACCTCGTCATGGCCACCCTGCACACGCAGGACGCCGCGCAGACGATCGACCGCGTGATCGACGTGTTCCCGCCGTCCCAGCAGCAGCAGGTCCGAGTCATGCTCTCGGGGGCGCTGCAGGGCGTGGTCTGCCAGCAGCTGGTGAAGACCGCCGACGGCAAGGGCCGCGTCGCCGCGATTGAGGTCATGATCGCGACGCCGGCGATTCGGAACCTCATCCGCGAGGGAAAGACCCACCAGATCTACTCGGCGCTCCAAGCCGGCGCGAAGCACGGCATGCAGACGATGGACAGCCACCTGGCTGCGCTGGTCAAGCAGGGCAAGATCACTTACGACGCGGCGCTGGAGAAGTGTCACCACGTCGAGGACTTCAACCGGCTCTGCGGCCGGGCGTGAGAGGCGACTGACTGATGGCTACCGCGACGTTCGAGTACAAGGTCCGCGACGCTGGCGGCAAGCTGAAGACCGGCAAGATCGACGCCGAGTCTCAGGCCCAGGTGGCGACGAAGCTCAAGGCGATGGGCTACGCGCCGCTGAGCATCACGCAGGCCAACACCGGGATGAACAAGGAAATCAGCCTCGGCCGCAAGAAGAAAGTCAAGCTCAAGGACCTCGCTGTCTTCTCGCGCCAGTTCGCCACCATGATCAACAGTGGCCTGAGCCTGCTGCGGGCGCTGAACATCCTCACCGAACAGACGGAGAGCAAGGAGCTCGCTCGCGTCCTGGCTGAGGTCCGCAACGACATCGAGACGGGTGGCAGCCTGTCGTCGGCGATGGCCAAGTTCCCGGAGACCTTCCCGCCACTGATGGTGAACATGTGCCGGGCCGGTGAGGTCGGCGGCTTCCTGGACCAGGTCCTGCTGCAGATCGCCGAGAACTACGAGGCCGAGGTCAAGCTCCGCGGCAAGGTGAAGGCCGCGATGACGTACCCCATCGTCGTCTTCGTGATGGCCATCCTGATGTGCATCATCATGCTCATCTTCATCGTCCCGGTCTTCGCCAAGATGTTCGAAGGACTGGGAAGTACGCTGCCGTTCCCGACGCGGATGCTGGTGCACCTCAGCGATCTCTTGAAGGCAACGGCGCCGTTGCTGGTGCTGGGGCTTATCGGCGGATTCTTCGTGTGGGGGAAGGTCAAGCGCAAGGAGCAGGTCCGCAACGTCATCGACCCCTTGAAGCTGAAGGTGCCGGTGTTCGGCGACCTGTTCCAGAAGATCGCGCTGAGCCGCTTCTCCCGCAATCTCGGGACCATGATGAAGAGCGGTGTCCCGATCCTGCAGAGCCTGGACATCGTCGCGGACACGACGGGCAACGTCGTACTCGCACGTGCCATCCGCGACGTGCAGGAGAGCGTGCGCAGTGGTGAGTCGCTCACACGACCGCTCACCGAGCATCCGGTCTTCCCGCCGATGGTCGTTCAGATGATGGCAGTCGGCGAGGACACGGGTGCACTCGACACGATGCTCATGAAGATCGCCGACTTCTACGACCAGGAGGTGGAGGCGACTACCGAGTCGCTCACCGCGCTCATCGAGCCACTGATGATCGCGTTCCTCGGCACGGTGGTCGGCGCGATGATCGTGGCCCTCTACATGCCCATCTTCAAGGTCTTCGACCTGATCGAGTAGGCGCGCGACGTGCATCAGGAACGGGCCGCCGGCAGTTGGGGCGGCCCGTTCATGGTTCCTGCATGTCCCGAGAAATCTTCGTCCGGATGCTCAAGCGACGCCTACGCGCGTACGAAGTACTTCTTGTCAACGAGCCGCACGGCCAGCAAGGGCACACCCGTCGCGAGGCGGGGTCGCAAAGCCAGGGAACCGGAGACGGTCAGCCCAGCTGCCTGGTCGGCACCTCCTTAGGGAGGGGCCGCGCCTGGCGCCTCATCCACGCGCGGCTCACCATCATTCCGTCCAGGAGGACACCCCATGCTCGCTCGGATCCGCAAGGCCCAGGAGAACGGCGAGGGCGGCTTCACCCTCATCGAGCTCCTCGTCGTCATCATCATCATCGGCATCCTCGCCGCCATCGCGATCCCGACGTTCCTCAACCAGCGCACCAAGGGCTGGGAGTCCTCGGCCAAGTCGGCGCTGAAGAACGCCGCCACCGCGCAGGAGTCCTACTTCACGGACAACAACGCGTACGCGGCGGACGAGACGACGCTGAACGCCGAGGGCTACAACACGAACGCCGACGTCCCGCTGGTCTTCGAGACCCAGACCGACGGCACCACGTTCTGCATGGAGGCGACGCACGACGCCGGCGGCGCAACGTACGCCTACGGCAGCGCTGGTGGCGCGCCGATCAAGGGCGGCGCCTGCGCCGCCGATGGCACCGTCAGCTAGCAACCAGACGAGTGGCGGGGGGGGGGGGGGGGGGGGGGGGGGGCCCCCCCCCCGCTTTCGTGTGTCGCCACCGGCCACGACGCAACGGACTGACCTTCCGCTCAACCTCGGTGCCCCTGCCGCCGATAGCACACATGATCCCCCGCGATGACCAGAAGGGCGACGGCATGCGCCAGTTCAGCGAGCGACTCCGCCGTGACGACGGCGGCTTCTCCCTCGCGGAGATGCTCGTCGCGCTGGTGCTGATCGCGCTCGTCTTCTCCGGGCTCGTGGCCTCCATCATCTCTGGCCTGAAGAGCGTGCAGAAGTCGAACCGACAGGTCGCCGCGAACCAGCTCGTGAACGAGGTCCTGGAGAACCTGCGGACGCAGCCGCTCGTCGTCGTCGCGCCGCCGGCGGGTCACACCACCGCGACGAACTCGCTGCCCGCCGTGAACCGCCGCAGCGTCGGCTACACGGCCGCCGTCACGCGCACGTGGGTCGACAGCCCGTGCAACAACGTCCTGAGCGCCCCGGCTAGCCCGCACGATTACCTGGAGCTGCGGGTGGACATCTCCTGGAGCGACAAGACCGGCACGACGAAGACGCACCGGGTCGACAGCATCCGGACGCCGCTCGAGGGCGAGCAGATGCCCGGTGGGACGAGCTACGCGCCGGTCCAGGTCGACGCGTTGGCGTCATGTTGAGCCGCCGCGACGGCAGAGGCCGCCGCGACGCCGGGTTCAGCCTAGTCGAGCTCCTCGTGGCGCTCCTCCTAGTGAGCGTGGTCGGGACGATCGTCTTGGTGACGCTGAACTCCGGCTTTCGGTCGACGACGCTCATCCAGCGGGAGACCGACATCTCCGCTGAGTTCCAGCGCACCGTCGAGCGCATCTCGCGTGAACTCCGCGTCGCCGACCCGCTGGAGGCCGCGGTCCCATCCGAGAACCGCATCCAGGTCCGGGTGCTGCGCGAGGGCGGGTGCTACCGCTACTTCTACCTTCAGGAGTCGACGGAGCTCGTGCAGTACATCCAGACGCCTCTGCTTCCCACCCCGCCGCCGCCCGGGAGCCCGACTGTCGACGGCGTCTGCACCACCGCTGCTCCCGCGTCGCTGTCGGCACTTCCCAGGAAGGTGCTGCTGCGCGGCCTGACGCCCGGCACGACGGTGTTCCGCTACTACGCGAAGAACGGGGCACAGCTGACCTTCCCCGGCGCGCAGACACGAGATGTAGCTCAGGTCGAGATCACGCTGCGCCGCGCCGGCGGTTCCGGCGCGCCCGTGACCGTCGCGACCCGCGTCGACCTCAGGAACAAGCAGGAGGCTCCGAAATGACGCGCCCACGTCGCATCGCGCACGGCTCGGACGACGGCTCTGTCGTTCTCGCTCTGTTGGCGTCACTGATGGTGGGAAGCCTGGTGCTCGTCATCACGGCCACCGCCATCGGCGGGCAGCGGGTCGTCCGCTTCGATAGGGACTTCAGCGCCGTCATCGCGGCTGCTGACGCCGGGGTCCAGGACGCTCTGCACCGCCTCAACAGCGGCCGGGATCCCATCAGCCCGATGCCGGCGCTCGCCTCGACACAGCCGAACGTCGTCACGTGCCAGGCTCCGCTGCCGACCTCCCAGAAGTGCATCACCGGCACCGCTGGCGTCGCGAGGTACCAGTGGTATGCCGTCAAGGTGCTCGGGCGCGAGTGGGACGTGCACTCGCGCGGCGAGCGCAACGGCCGTGTCCGCACCGTCGTCGCCCGGCTGCTGGAGAACCGCGAATTCTTCGCCAGCGCCTTCGCCGACACCGAGATCTTCTTTACCGGTGGCAACGTCGCCGACAGCTACAGCAGCGGCGCGCCGGGTCCGGCCATCTACACGCCGCGTGCCGGCCGCCTCGGCGTGCTGGGGTCGAACGGGCCGTTGAAGGTGCCGAACAGCACGATCATGGACGGCGCTCAGCTGTGGAACTTCGCGCCGACCCCTGCGGGGTACACCGGACCGCTTCCTGCGCCCAGCGACGACCTCAACACGCGTTGCCCGAACACGCCGACTATCGGCCTGACCATGCCGCCGCAGTACCCAGCGTCGTCCTACTCACCCGCGATCGACCCCGACGTGGCTGACCCGCCGGGCAGCCTGAGCGCCTGCTCTTCGGAAGCGACCCTCCGGCCGTCTTCGGGACAGGCCTACCAGGAGCGGATCGCCAACCGGCGCGTGATGTCACCGTCGCCCGACGAACTGCAGGCACGAACCACCGACTGCGTCGCGGCTGCCGGCGGCAGCTTCACCAGCATCCCGTCCTTCAAGTCGTCGACCACTGCGACCCTGGCCCCGGCCACGGCAGCCCCGCCTCCAGCAGGCCTGGTGCGCGTACCCCCCAAGACGGTCAACGGCACCACTACCCCTGGGTATTACTGCTTCCGGAACACGGGCTCCGGTCCCAGCGCCGTGGCCGTCGACTTCGACGCGAGCTTCTCGGTCTCAGGAGCGTCCGGCAGCGATCCAGTGGTCATCGTCGCGCTCGGCAACGTCAAGGTTATCGGCGGTGGCAGCAGGACGATCAACTGCGAGGCGTGCGACACCGGCGGCAAGGCGAGCAAGACGCCAGCGGCCGCCGCGCTGCGCATCTACATCGCGCCGACGCCGTCCGGGACCATCGGCACCTTCGACGCCTCCTCCAACAAGTTCATGTCCTTCGCCCTGTCGGCCCCGTTGTCCGACTGCACCGGCGGCTCGCAGAACGAGGTGTACGGGTCGCTCATCTGCAAGCGCCTGCAGACGCAGGGTGGGTGGAACTTTCATTACGACGTGGCACTGGCGGCGATCGGAAACAACACCTTCACGATCCAGCGGTACGAGGAGCGCCGGTAGCAGCCGCTGCGCCTAGACTGTGCGCGTGACGGCGGTGCTCGGTGGCTTCGTTGCGCTGCTCGGCCTGCTCCTCGGCTCCTTCCTCAACGTGGTCATCCACCGCGTCCCGAGAGGTGAGTCGGTCGTTCGCCCACCGTCCGCCTGCCCCGGCTGCGGCAACGCCATCCGGCCACGGGACAACGTCCCCCTGGCC
>JBBDWV010000020.1:0-10231 GCA_040902655.1 Mycobacteriales bacterium | reverse complement strand
GGCACACCGCCCCGGGGGCCGGCTGGCTGCTGCTCAAGGGCAGGTGCCGCAACTGCCAGGCGGCCATCAGCCCGCGCTACCCGCTCGTGGAGCTCGCCACAGCCGGCCTATTCGTCATCATGGCGCTGCGCTTCGGGCTCGACCCGGTCCTGCCGGCCTACCTCTACCTGGCGGCCGTGGGGCTCGCCCTCGCGCTCATCGACCTGGACTGCAGGCGCCTCCCGGACGCGCTGACACTGCCGAGCTACCCGGTCGCTGCGGTCCTCCTCGGCGCAGCGGCCCTGGCCGGCTCCGAGTCCGGCGACTTCCTGCGCGCCCTGCTCGGCGGCACCGCGATGTTCGCCGTCTACTTCGCGCTCTGCTTCGCCTACCCGGCCGGCATGGGCTTCGGCGACGTGAAGCTGTCCGGGATCCTCGGCCTGTACACCGCCTGGCTCGGCTGGGGTGTCCTGGCCGTCGGGCTCTTCCTCGGCTTCTTCCTCGGCGGCGTGTTCGGCATCGCCCTGATGGCACTCCGCAAGGGCGACCGCAAGACGGCCGTCCCCTTCGGGCCCTTCATGCTGCTGGGCGCCCTGATCGCCATCCTGGTCGGCCCCGAGCTGGCGCAGGGCTACCTCGACCTGACGGGCGTCTGAGCCGTGCCGTAGCACCGGCGCTACAGTTGCGGTGTGGCACGGACGATCAGTCAGCGTGAGCTCCGCAACGAAAGCGGGGCGATCATGCGCGCGGTCGAGGCCGGCGAGTCCTTCATCGTCACGCGCAACGGCGTGCCGCTGGCCGAGCTGACGCCGCTGACGCGCAGAACCTTCGTCCCGCGTGAGGAACTGATGCGTTCGGCAGCCTCGCTGGGACGCATCGACGCGAAGCGGTTCCGGGCCGACGTGGACGCCATCTTGGACCAGAGCATCGAACCCCGAGCATGACAGGACGCGGACTGCTCGACACGTCGGTCGTGATCGACTTCCTGGCGCTTCCGGCAGCCTCCTTACCGGACGACGGTGCCATCAGCACTGTGACGCTTGCCGAATTGTCAGCCGGGCCGCATGCCACGTCGGACCCGGCTGAGCGGGCGCTTCGTCAGCAGCGTGTCGCCTGGGCGGAAGGCAACTTCGCGCCGTTACCTTTTGACGTCGCGGCCGCCCGGGCCTTCGGCCGCATCTACGTCGGCGTGCTCTCTGCCGGCCGGAGGCCACGCGGCCGCAGCCTGGACCTCCAGATCGCTGCCGTAGCACTGGCGAACGGTCTGCCGCTCTACACACGCAACCCGGACGACTTCGTCGGCCTGAACGATCTGGTGCAGATCGTCGGCGTCTGATCGAATCGCTCGGCCGATTGGCTCACTCTACGTCACCCACTTCCTCAAGCCCCGACCTCGACCGGCCGATGCGTCCCTAGAACACCGACGGGACACCCCGCCGGACCTCCGCGGCCGACAGGCCGCTGCCTGAGGGGACGTGCAGTGGCAGGAAGACCAGTAGTGGGTCTGGACATCGGTACCTCCGGCGTCCGGGCCGCCGAGCTGAGCCTGGGCAAGGGAGCCGCCCGGCTCGAGCGGTTCGGCCAGGTGGCCCTGCCGCTCGGCGCCGTGCGTGACGGCGAGGTCATCGACGCCGACACCGTCGCCCGGGCCATCAAGCAGTTGTGGGCGCAGGCGAAGTTCAGCACCAAGAAGGTCGTCGTCGGCGTCGCCAACCAGAAGGTGGTCGTCCGCCAGGTCGACCTGCCGTGGCTGCCGATGAAGGAGCTGCGCCAGTCGCTCGCCTTCCAGGTGCAGGACTACATCCCGATGCCGGTGGAGCAGGCCATCCTGGACTTCCACCCGCTCGAGGAGTTCACCAACGACGCCGGCGGCCGGATGCTGCGCGTCCTGCTGGTCGCCGCGGCGCGCGACATGGTCGGCAGCGCGATCGAGGCCGTGAACAAGGCCGGCCTCTCGCCCTCCATGGTCGACCTGACGTCGTTCGCGGTCCTGCGCTCGCAGGTCACCTCGAGCGCCGGGTTCGCCGTCGAGGCGGAGGCGCTCGTCGACGTCGGCGCCAGCGTCACCAACATCGTCGTCCACCAGGGCGGCGTCCCGCGCTTCGTCCGGATCCTGCTCATGGGCGGCGGCGACATCACCGACGCCGTCGCCGAGCGGCTCGGCGTCCCGGCCGAGCAGGCCGAGTCGGTCAAGCAGAACACCGGCCTCGCCCTGATCCCGGGCCAGGCCGAGGCGCACCCGGCCAACCGCGCCATCGAGCAGACCGGCGCCGCCTTCGTCGAGGAGGTGCGCGGCTCGCTCGACTACTACCTCGCCCAGCCCGGCGCCGCCCGCATCGGCCGCGTCGTCCTCTCGGGTGGCGGTTCCCGCCTGTCCGGCCTGGTCGAGCGGCTCACCGCCGCCACCCGACTGCCGGTCGAGGTGGCCCACCCGATGTCCGTTCTGAAGATCGGCAAGACCGGCCTGACCGCCGACCAGCTCGCCTACGTCGAGCCGATGGTCACCGTCCCGGTCGGCCTCGCCCTGGGGGTGGCGTCATGAGCGTCCTGTCCGACATCCAGCAGGAGACGGCCCAGCCGGTCGGCACCGGCCATGTCGTCCTGCCGAAGGTCAACCTGCTCCCGCCCGAGATCGCCGAGCAGGCGCGCTTCCGCCGCATCCAGCTCGGTCTGGGCGCTGGCGTCCTCGCCGCCGTCGGCGCCGTCGCGCTGCTCTACGTCGGCGCCACCGGCAGCCTGAGCGACGCCGACGCCGAGCTGGCGACCGCCACCGCGACCGGCACGCAGCTGCAGGCCGAGAAGGGCAAGTACGCCGACGTCACCGCGGTGTACGCCCGGGCCGCCGCGGCCGAGGCCATGCTCACGCAGGCCATGGGCGAGGAGGTGCGCTACTCGCAGTTCCTCAACGACCTGTCGCTGAGCGTCCCGGAGAACGTCTGGGTCAAGAACATCTCCTTTGCGCAGGCCGCGGTGCCGCCGGCCCTCGGCTCCACCGAGCCCGGCATCGGCACGGTCACCTTCACCGGCGTCGGCTTCAAGCATGACGACGTGGCGGTGTGGCTGGAGTCACTGGCCAAGCAGAAGGGTTACGCCAACCCGTACTTCTCGAACTCGACTGAGGCCCTCATCGGCACGCGCAAGACGGTGAACTTCACCTCCACCGTCACGCTGACGACCGATGCCCTGTCGAAGCGTTACACCGCACCGGCCGGAGGCTGACATGGACAAGCTCAAGCAGTGGGTCGCCCTCACCGTCCTCGGCTGCCTGGCGGTCATGGCCGGCGGCTGGTTCCTGCTCGTGTCGCCCAAGCGCGCCGAGGCCGCCGCCGTCCGCGAGCAGGCCGCCTCCCAGGAGTCGACCAACGCCGGCCTCCGCACCCAGCTGGAGGTCCTCAAGGCCCAGGCCAAGGACCTGCCGAAGAAGCAGGCCGACCTGGCCCGCGTCGCCGCCAAGATCCCGGACAACCCGAGCCTGCCGGCGCTGATCCGCGCGCTGACCGCGGCCAGCACCTCGGCCGGCGTGGAGTTCGTCTCCGTCACCCCCGGCCCGCCGGTCGCCGTCGCGGCACCGGTCGCGGCCGCCCCGGTTGCCGGCGCCGCGCCCGCAGACGCTGCGGCCGCCCCGGCTGCTCCCGCCGCCCCCACCGATCCGGCTGCGGCCGCCGCTGGCGCTGCCGGACCGGCCGGTGCCCTCGCCGAGATCCCGGTCGCGATCAACGTCGTCGGTGGCTACTTCGAGGTGGCGCAGTTCATCGCCAACCTGGAGAACCTGCCGCGGGCGATGCGGGTCACCAACCTCACCCTCGCGCCCGGCAGCTCGCCGACGGCTGGGGACAAGGCCGGCTCGACCGAGGACGGCCGCACCCTCACCTCCACCATCACCGGCTCGGTTTTCCTGGCCGCCAACCGCCCGGCCGCGACGCCCGTTGTCGCCCCGGCGACGTAGGAGACGACGATGAGCGAGTTCAACCGGTTCGGCGCTGCCGAGCAGTTGTCGACGGACCCGGTCGAGGAGTCCGAGTCCTCGGGCAGCCGCAAGAAGGTGGTCGCACTCGGTGCGCTGGCCGCGGTCGTCCTCGGCGCCGGCGCCTTCCTCTTCCTGGGTGGTAGCGACGACGAGTTCGAGGAGTTCGTCCCGGTTGCCCGCGGTCCGCGTGCGGAGGCTCCGGTCGCGACGCCGACGCCCGCCGCCAAGCTCCCCGCTGCCTCGAAGATCACTCTTGGCCGTAACCCCTTCCGGGCCCTCTATGTCCAGCCGCCGGCGGGGGGGGCCCCCGCCGCGGGGGCGGCGACCACCGGCACGACGCCCACGACGCCTACGACCGGGACCACCCCGGTCGTCGTCGGCAGCGGCTCGACGCCGACCGGCGGCACCACCTACGTGCCGCCCACCACCACGAGCCCGGCGCCCGCGCCGGCACCCGCGGCGCAGAGCACGGTCAGCCTGAAGCAGGTCGTCGCCGGCAAGAACGGCGCCAACCCGACGGCGACGTTCGTCTACGACGGCCAGGAGGTGTCCGGTGCGCCCGGAGACGTGATGGCCGGCAAGCTCCTGGTCATCTCCCTGCAGCAGGACCACACCGGCTCCTGGTTCGCGAACCTCCAGCTCGGTGACGGCTCGCCGTTCGAGGTGCACGAGCGCCAGACGGTGGTCGTCCAGTAGCACGCTCGCTCGACGCTCTTCGGCCGCGGGACGCGTCGTGCGTTCAGCTGCTTCGCGGATCCGCGAACGAGACGTATTCTCTGCAGCGTGAGCACCGGACAGGAGGCGGACGAGCGTTTCGCGCCCGTCACGCTGCGGGCCGCTCGCCGTCGCGCGGACATGAGCCAGCGGGCACTCGCCCAGGCTGCGGGTGTCGCTCCGTCGGTGCTGTCCGCCTATGAGACGGGGGCGCGTCAGCCGTCCGCGAAGATGCTCGCCCGCCTGATCCGGGCGACCGGCGCAGAACTCGCGGTCGTGGAACCGGGACATGAGCGGTTGCGCCAGAAGGCACAACTCGAGTTGGCTGTGGGCACGGCGTCCGCCCTGCCGCGTCGACCTCCCGGGCCGCTGGTCATGCCTCCGTTCCGTGAGCTCACCCGCCGGCGGTGAGCTCGCCGCTCCTGGTCCTGGAGCGCGCCGTGCTGCTCCACGAAGCACTCGACGCGGCGGACATCCCGCACGCCCTCGGCGGTGCCCTGGCGCTGGCCTACCACGTACAGGATGCCCGCGGTACCAACGACATCGACCTCAACGTCACGTGTGACCCCGATCGGCCGCAGCCGCTGTTCGCGGCGCTGCCGGCGGATCTGCCCTGGACGGAGGCGGACATCGACAGCGTCCGCCGCACCGGGCAGGTCCGGTTGTACTGGCCCCATCCCGACGGCCCGCCGCGGTCGCCGGTCCCGGTCGACCTGTTCCTGCCGCAGGACGAGTTCCACGCCGTCGTGGCGGCCCGTACCGAGCTGGTGCCCATGCTGCACACGACGGTGCCCGTCATCAGCGCGACGGACCTGGCCGTCTTCAAGGCGCTGTTCAGCAGGACCAAGGACTGGGCCGACATCGAGGAGCTCCTGCGCTTCGGTCACGCCGATGCCGAGGAGGTGGGACGTTGGCTGGTCGAGCTGGTGGGTGCCGACGACGAGCGCCTGGCACGCCTCGCCGCTGCTGTCCAGGCGGCCGGAGCTCCGCACGTGCAGATCGTCGCGGCCGATCTGTTCGGCCGCGGGACGCGCCGTCTGGGAGACTGAGCGCATGTTGCGCTGGCTGACCGCAGGGGAGTCCCACGGCCCCGCCCTGATGGGGATCGTCGAGGCGGTGCCCGCGGGCGTCCGGCTCACCACCGACGACGTCGCCGACCAGCTCGCCCGGCGCCGGCTCGGCCACGGCCGTGGGGCCCGGATGGCCTTCGAACGCGACGAGGTCGAGTTCCTGGGCGGCGTACGCCACGGCGTCACGCAGGGCGGCCCGGTCGCGATCCGGATCGGCAACACCGAGTGGCCCAAGTGGTCGACCGTCATGGCGGCGGACCCCGTGGATCCCGACGCTCTCCAGGAGCTGGCCCGCAACGCCCCGCTCACCCGCCCGCGGCCGGGCCACGCCGACCTGGTCGGCATGCAGAAGTACGGCTTCGACGACGCCCGGCCGGTCCTGGAGCGGGCCAGCGCCCGGGAGACCGCCGCGCGGGTCGCGCTCGGCACCGTCGCCAAGGCCCTGCTGCGCCAGGCGTACGGCATCGAGGTCCTCAGCCACGTCGTCAGCATCGGCAGCGCGGCGATCGACCCGGCCACCCCCTTGCCGACGCCGACCGACCTCGGCGTCATCGACGAGAGCCCGGTGCGGGTCTTCGACTCAGCCGCCAGCGAGCGGCTCGTCGCCGAGGTCGACACCGCCAAGAGGGAGGGCGACACCCTCGGCGGCGTCGTCGAGGTGCTGGCGTACGGGCTGCCGCCGGGCCTGGGCAGCCACGTCCACTGGGACCGCCGCCTGGACAGCAAGCTCGCCGCCGCGCTGATGGGCATCCAGGCGATCAAGGGCGTCGAGGTCGGCGACGGCTTCCTGTCCGCCCGGCTGCGCGGCAGCCAGGTGATGGACGAGATCGTGCGCGGCGACGATGGGCTCACCCGCACGAAGGGCACCCTCGGCGGCACCGAGGGCGGCATGTCCAGCGGCGAGGTGCTGCGCGTCCGCGCCGCCATGAAGCCCATCAGCACCGTGCCGCGGGCGCTCAAGACGATCGACACCGCCACCGGCGAGGAGGCCGTCGCGCACCACCAGCGCAGCGACGTCTGCGCCGTGCCGGCTGCCGGCGTCGTCGCCGAGGCGATGGTCGCGCTGGTGCTGGCCGACGTGGCGCTCGAGAAGTTCGGCGGCGACTCGGTCGAGGAGACCCGCCGCAACTGCGAGAGTTACCTGAAGTCGCTGTCGATCCGGTGAGTGACCAGCCGGTGAAGCCCGTCCTGGTCCTCGTCGGCCCGCCCGGTGCCGGCAAGTCCACCGTCGGGCGACTGCTCGCCGAGCGACTCGGCGTCGGCTTCCGCGACACCGACGCCGACATCGTCGCGACCGCCGGCAAGCCGATCGCCGAGATCTTCATCGACGAGGGCGAGGAGCACTTCCGGGCGCTCGAGCGGATGGCGGTCCAGCAGGCGCTCCAGCAGCACGACGGCGTCCTCAGCCTCGGCGGGGGAGCGGTGCTGAGCGAGGACAGCCGCCGGCTGCTGTCGGACCACACCGTCGCCCTGCTGGAGGTCGACCTCGGCAACGCGACCGGCCGCGTCGGCCTCAACAGGGACCGGCCGGTGCTCGCGCTCAACCCACGGGCCCAGCTCAAGATGCTGCTGGAGCAGCGGATGCCGCTCTACCGCGAGGTCGCGACGTTCGCCGTGGACACCAACGGGCGCAGCGCCGAGGACGTCGTGGACGCGCTCCGGCAGGCGCTAGCGTCGTCGCCGTGACCGAGCCGACCCGCATCCGCGTCCGCGGCACCGTCCCGTACGACGTGGTCGTGGGGCACGGCCTGCTCGGCGAGCTGGCCGCCATGGTGGACAGGAGCGCGCGGGTCGCCGTCGTGCACCCGGCGGTGCTGCGCGAGACGGCGGAGGCGATCCGCAAGGACCTCGAGGCGAGCGGGCACGAGGCGGTCGCGGTCGAGGTGCCGGACGGCGAGGAGCAGAAGGACATCAAGGTCGCGGCCTACCTGTGGGACGTGCTCGGCCAGGTCGGTTTCACCCGCACCGACGCGATCGTCGGCGTCGGTGGGGGTGCCACCACCGATCTCGCGGGCTTCGTCGCGGCCAACTGGCTGCGCGGCGTGCGGGTCGTCCACGTCCCGACCACGCTGCTCGGCATGGTCGACGCCGCGGTCGGCGGCAAGACCGGTGTCAACACCGCCGCCGGCAAGAACCTGGTGGGCGCCTTCCACCCGCCGGTTGGCGTCCTGTGCGACCTCACCGCGCTCGAGACCCTGCCGGCGCACGACTACGTCGCGGGCCTGGCCGAGGTCGTCAAGGTCGGCTTCACGCACGACCCGCGGATCCTCGAGCTGATCGAGCAGGACCCGAAGGCCGCGCGGATCCCGGACGGCCCGCACACCCGCGAGCTGATCGAGCGGGCGGTCGCCGTGAAGGCCCAGGTCGTCGGCGAGGACCTCACCGAGCAGGGGCAGCGCGAGTTCCTGAACTACGGCCACACCCTCGGCCACGCGATCGAGAAGGTCGAGGACTACCGCTGGCGGCACGGTGCGGCGGTCTCCGTGGGATTGGCCTTCGTCGCCGAGCTGGGGCGCCTGGCCGGTCGGTTGGACGACGCCACGGCGGCGCGGCATCGCAGCGTGCTGGAGTCACTCGGCCTGCCCACCGGCTACACCGGCGACTGGCCGGCGGTGCACGCCGCGATGCGCATCGACAAGAAGAGCCGCGGCAACCGGCTGCGCTTTGTCGTCCTCGACGCGCTGGCCGCCCCGCGCATCTTGGACGACCCCGACCCGACGCTGCTCGTCGCGGCATACGAACAGGTCCGCAGGGACCGTGGCCCGGAGGTCAACCTGTGAGGGTGCTGGTGCTCAACGGCGTCAACCTGGGCCGGCTCGGCAGCCGCGAGCCGGAGATCTACGGCAGCACCACCCACCCCGAGCTCGCCGGGATCTGCCTGCAGGCCGGCAAGGAGCTCGGGCTCGACGTCGAGGTGCGCCAGACCGACGACGAGGCGCAGCTGGTCGGTTGGCTGCACGAGGCCGCCGACGCGCGTACCCCCGTCGTGCTCAACCCCGCCGCCTGGAGCCACTACTCCTACGCGCTGCGCGACGCCTGCGCCCAGCTCACCGCACCGCTGGTCGAGGTGCACCTCAGCCAGGTGCACGCGCGCGAGCAGTTCCGGCACACCAGCGTCATCAGCGGCGTCGCCGCTGCCACGATCACCGGGCTCGGCGTCGAGGGCTACCGCGCGGCGCTGCGCTTTTTGGCCCTGTCCACATAAACCGGCTCGACCGGCTGAGCGCAGCGTGCTGTCATGACCGTGTGGGCATGACACTGCAACTGACCGACGAGGAGACAGAGGCGTGGCGGCGGGCCGCCGAGGCCGAGGGCGTCAGCATGCAGGAGTTCGCGCGCGCGGCCATCCAGGAGCGGGCGACGAGGTGGGCCGTGGAGCGCGAGGCCTTCCTGCGCGACTTCGTCGCGAAGAACAAGAGCCTGCTCGACCGCCTCGCGGAGTGAAGTACCTCGACCTGTCGGACCTGCACGTCATCGGGGACCTGGCTCTCGACGCTCCCATGGAGGTGCGGGACCGGGCCTGCTCAGTCGGCTCCCGCCCGACCCAGGACGACTGTCTTCGGTGAGCACGCCTATCCGTCGATGTGGGACAAGGCCGCGGCGCTGATGCACTCGCTGGTGCGCAACCACGCCCTGGTCGACGGCAACAAGCGCCTAAGCTTCACGGCAGCGGTTCTGTTCCTCCACCGCAACAGCGTCGCGCTGGCCCTTCGTGGAGGGCGAGGCGTACGACCTGGTCATCGCCATCGCCGAGGGGCGGCTGGACGCCCCGCAGATCGCAGCGGCTCTCGAGCCGTGGGGACAGTCCGGCTGGGTTGTCGCAGGGTCGATTTAGCTTCCCGGTCATGCCGTTGAGCCCGGACGCAGTGCCCCTCGTTGTCGCGTTCGTCGCGCTTGTCGTCGGTCTGCTGGGCGCCGGTGTCAGCACCGTGGCCATCCTGCAGAAGCGCGCCGCTGACAGGCGCAACGCGTTGTGGGACCGGTCGAAGTTCGCCATCACCATGAGCCACAGCAGTAGCCCCGTGGAGCGCCTGCTCGGAACAGACATGATCTTGATGCTGCTGGACCAGGACGAGCTACCGGCCAACGACGCCGCCTTGCTCCGACTGGCTGCGCTGCGGGCTGTGGGGGAGGGGGTCGCGACGCAAGCTGGCGCGGACGAGTTTGCGGCGATGCGGCAATCGCGTCCGGTGAGGTCCGGACGGGAGACGCCGCCGGCGGACCTGCCGATGGACAAGGCCGTTGACGAGGCTCAGGATGACGGCAACGAAGGGAAGCGGGATGTCTGAGCGAGCCATCCACGACGACACTGCGCTGGCGCGGCGTGCGGCGCGGATCTCAGCAGCTCAAGCCGTCGTCAAGGCGGACAAGCGACTTGGGCTGGAGACGCACCCGAGCATCGAGAACCTCGCGAAGGCGCCACTCGTGCCCGCCGACGATTCCGAGCCACATCGGCGCGTGGCGTCCTGATCTAGCTCGGTCAGTAGACTCGCTGCTCATG
>JBBDWV010000019.1:16246-34263 GCA_040902655.1 Mycobacteriales bacterium | reverse complement strand
TACCCAGACGGGACTCACACCCGCTGGCCTGATGCAGCTTGCAGGACGCAACACGTCGCCGAGTCTAGGGAGCCTCGGCGCCGGTGTCGGCGGGGCCGAGCGGCATTCCGGGGGCCTTCCCCCGGCGGCCGATCCGGCGTGGCCGGAGCCGGCCGACGTGATCGACCGGAGTGCGTTCCGCCTGGGCCAGCCGGCGGCGGACGACCCCGACCGGGGCGACCCGGCGCACCGCCAGCGGCACGAAGCCCAACCGGGCGAAGAAACGGTTGGCATCACGCGAGCCGGGATGCACCGACACGACGATCTGCTCGAGCCCGTTCTGCTCGGCGTGGGCGGCGGCGGCCGCGACCAGCGCCTTGCCTGCGCCGCGGCGCTTGTGCCGGTCGGCCACGACCGCATGGCTCATGTGCACCGCCGGCAGGTCGAGCAGCGCGTTCGCCGACGCGATGGTGAACAACGCCATGCCGAACGGCTCCTCGGCCTCGTTGACGACGACGACGAGGTGCCGGGCAGGGTCGGCCAGCGCCTCCAGGTAGCGGGTCTCGAGCACGGCGCGGGCGCCCGCGGGGGTGCCGCGCGGACGGCTGCCGGCTTCGGGTGGGGAGGGCAGCAGGGCCTCCCGCAGCTCGTCACCGAGGGCCAGCAGGGCGGGCACGTCCTCGACCGTCGCGGGGCGCACACGCAGGGGCCGGGGCACAGCCACCTCCCGGGTACGACAGTCGTGGCGGCGAGGCGCAGCCGATGCGGAACGCCGGCCCGCAGATCGCGGGACGATCCCGGCGACCTAGGCTCCCGGGGGGCACAGACAGTAGCGCGCACCGGACCCTCCGGTCAGCCGTACCGAAGGAGGCCGCAGGCGGTGGTCCGCGGTGCCGGGACGGTCCTCAACATGGCCACCATCCTGGTCGGGTCGGGCCTCGGGGTACTGCTGGGCGGCCGGCTGCCGGAGCGGACCCGGGTCACCGTCACCGTCACCGACGCCCTCGGCCTGGTCACGCTGGTCATCGGCGGCCTGAACCTCGCCGCCCTCGGGGATCGCGACCTCCAGGCAGCCGTCGGCGAAGGCGGCACACTGCTGGTCGTGCTCAGCGCCCTCCTGGTCGGCGGCATCGCCGGCTCGCTGCTGGGCCTCGAGTCCCGGCTGGAGAGCATCGGCGGCTGGCTGCAGCGCAGGGGTCGCTGACAGCGCTGGGTGCGTTGCTCGGCGGGCTGCTGCCTGCCTCGCTGGTGTCGGCGGTGACCGCGACCGGTGGCGTGCTGCTGCTCGGGGTGGGTCTGCGACTGCTCGCCCTGAAGATGGTCGCGGTCGGCGACCTGTTGCCCGCGCTGGTCGTCGCACCGCTGCTGACCGCACTGGTCGCCGCGCTGCGCTGAGGACCGTGGGAGGCCGCGCGCCAGGTCCGGCCACACGACCTCCGCTCGTCGTGGTTGAGTAGTGACCCGCCGCTGGGCACCGGCCCCTTCACGGGCCGCGGGCCGCCGGTGTCGACCCGCCGTCGGGGCGCTGCACGCGGCCCGGCAGACCCGGAGGAGCGTGCGTGGGGAAGAACCTCCCCCGTCCCATCCACACGTCCGGCCCACCGGTCAGACGTCCCGCCGCGCTCCTGCCGGCAGTGCTCGCACCCGTGCTGGCGCTCGCCGCGCTGGCGCTGGTGCTGCTGGCCGGAGCCGGCCCGGCCCTGGCGGCCGGCGAGGGACTGCGGGGCACGCTGAACAACGGCGGTGAGCGGGTCGCCGGTGCGACCATCACCGTCGAGCAGGACGGCGAAGAGATCGCCAGTGTCGAGAGCGACGAGAAGGGGCAGTTCGCCATACCGCTGCCGGGCCCCGGCGAGTACACCGTCAAGCTCGACCTCGACTCGCTGCCCGAGGGCGTCACCGTCCGTACGGAGGGCGGTGAGGAGCGGGAGGTCATCGTCCGCCCAGGCGCGGTCTCGCCGGCGCTGTTCATCCTGGGCGAGGGCATCCGCGAGACCACCGGCACGGCCGAGCGCGCGCTGCAGCTGTTCGTGCGCGGCCTGCAGTTCGGCCTGGTCATCGCGATGGGCGCGATCGGGCTGTCGCTCATCTTCGGCACCACCGGCGTGACCAACTTCGCGCATGGGGAGTTCCTCACCGGCGGGGCGTTCGCGGCGTACGTCTTCAACGTCATGCTCGGCATGAACCTGATCCCGGCGACGCTGCTCGCCATCGGCGTCGGCGCGATCTTCGGCGGGTTGCTCGACAAGGGGCTGTGGGCGCCGCTGCGACGCCGCGGCACCGGTCTGATCGCCGCACTGGTCATCAGCATCGGGCTGGCCCTGGTGATGCGCTACGTCTTCCTCTACCTCTTCGGCGGCAGCTCCCGGTCGTACGCGCAGTACGCCACGCAGCAGCCGATCTCACTGGGGCCGATCTCGATCCCGCCGCGCGACCTGGTGATCATGGCGCTGTCGGTCCTCGTGCTCACGGCGGTCGGGCTGGCGCTGCTCAAGACCCGGCTGGGGAAGGCGACGCGGGCGGTGGCCGACAACCCCTCGCTGGCCGCCTCCTCGGGCATCGACGTCGAGCGGGTCGTCAACCTCGTCTGGATCCTGGGCACGGCGATGGCCGCCCTCGGCGGGGTCTTCCTTGCGTTGTCGCAGCAGGTCAGCTACCTGCTGGGCTTCCAGATCCTGCTGCTGCTGTTCGCCGGCGTCACGCTCGGGGGGCTCGGCACGGCGTTCGGTGCGCTGGTCGGCAGCCTGGTCATCGGCATCTTCACGCAGATGTCGACGCTGGTGATCCCGGCGGAGCTGCAGAACGTCGGCGCGCTTCTCGTGCTCATCCTGATCCTGGTCTTCCGGCCCCAGGGCATCCTCGGCCGTGCGGAGCGCATCGGATGACGCTCCCCTGCTCTGCCCGCCCCGTTGATGCCCGAAGGAGGTCCGCATGGACGTCGGCGTGATCTTCAACAACTCGGCCAACGCACTGCTCAACGCCGAGGCGCTCTACCTCGCGCTGGCCGCGCTCGGGCTCAACATCCACTTCGGCTACACCGGGCTGCTCAACTTCGGTCAGGTCGGCTTCTTGACCGTAGGTGCCTACGGCCTCGGTGTCGGCGTCACCTACCTCGGGCTGTCCTTCGGACTGTCCATCCTGCTGGGGCTCGCGCTCGCGGTCCTGCTCGCCCTGCTCCTGGGCATCCCGACGCTGCGCCTGCGCGCCGACTACCTCGCGATCGTCACCATCGCCTCCTCGGAGGTGCTGCGCCTGACGGCGCGATCGGCGTCCCTGCGCGACGTCACGGGCGGGTCGAGCGGCCTGTCCGGCTTCTCCGCCGGCTTCTACAGTCTCAATCCGCTCGGCAGCGGCCGGTACGGCTTCGGCCCCTTCGTGTACTCCTCGAACCGGGCGTTCCTGCTGCTCGTCGGGTGGTCGTTGGTCATTCTCGGCTCGCTGCTGGTGTTCCTGCTGATGCGCAGCCCCTGGGGCCGTGTGCTCAAGGCGATCCGTGAGGACGAGGACGCCGTGCGCAGCCTCGGCAAGAACGTCGTGGGCTACAAGATGCAGTCGCTCATCCTGGGTGGCGTGTTCGGCGCCACCGGCGGCTTCGTCTTCGCCCTGGCCAACAGCTCGGTGCAGCCCGACAACTACAGCACGCTGCTGACCTTCTTCGCCTTCACTGCGATGATCCTCGGCGGAGCCGGACGCATCCTCGGTCCTGTCGTCGGCGCCATCCTGTTCAGCAGCTTCTTCGTGTTCCTCGAGAACTTCCTGGTGCAGGCCCTTCGCGGCGGCTACATCTCCGAATCGATCATGAACGCCAACCAGGTGGGGGTCATCAAGTCCATCGGGGTCGGTGTGCTCCTGATGGCCCTCATGATCTTCCGTCCACAGGGGATCTTCGGAGACAGGAAGGAGCTGGCGCTCGATGCCCGCTGACGCCACGCCCGCCGACGCCACCACGCGCACCGACGCCAGGCCCCCCGCTGCGCTGGCCGGTGTCGAGCCGCGCCCCGGGGTGCCGAAGCCGGACCCGATCCTGGTCGCCGACGGGGTGGTGCGCCGTTACGGCGGCCTCACCGCGGTCGCGGTCGACCACCTGGAGGTGCAGCGGGGTGTGATCACGGCGCTGATCGGCCCCAACGGCGCCGGAAAGACGACCTTCTTCAACCTGTTGACCGGCTTCGACAAGCCGAACGGCGGCTCGTGGTCGTTCGAGGGCAAGCCGCTCGGGGGCGTGCCAGCGCACAAGGTGGCCCGGCGGGGCATGGTGCGGACCTTCCAGCTGACCAAGGCGCTGTCCAAGCTGTCCGTGCTGGACAACATGCGCCTGGGCGCGACCAACCAGAAGGGGGAGAACTTCTTCCGGGCGCTCGTCCCTGCCATCTGGAGCGGCCAGCAGAAGCAGATCGACGAGCGGGCCCGGGAGCTGCTCGTCCGCTTCAAGCTCGACACGAAGGCCGACGACTTCGCCGGCAGCCTGTCCGGAGGGCAGCGCAAGCTGCTGGAGATGGCCCGCGCGCTGATGGTCGAGCCGACCATGGTCATGCTCGACGAGCCGATGGCCGGGGTGAACCCTGCGCTCACGCAATCGCTGCTCGGGCACGTGAAGGACCTGCGCGAGCAGGGGATGACGGTGCTGTTCGTCGAGCACGACATGGACATGGTGCGCGACATCAGTGACTGGGTGGTCGTGATGGCCCAGGGCAAGATCGTCGCCGAGGGGACGCCGGAGACCGTGATGGCCGACTCGGCCGTCATCGAGGCCTATCTGGGCGCGCACCACGACGCTCCGCTGTCGGCCGAGGAGGAGCAGGCGCAGCTCGCGGCCGGCGAGGCCGAGCTCCGCAGCATCCAGCAGGAGCGGGAGGGCAAAGCATGAGCACGCCATTGAGCCGGGCCAAGGCCGCCGCCGAGGCCGAGCGGGAGACCGCGTACGCCGAAGCCCGCGCGGTGCACCTGACCGCGGCCGAGGGAGCCCTGCTGCGGGTCGACGACGTCTTCGCCGGCTATGTGCCGGGGGTCAACATCCTCAACGGCTGCGACCTGCACTGCGCGGAGGGCGAACTGGTGGGCATCATCGGCCCGAACGGCGCCGGCAAGTCCACCCTGCTCAAGTCGATGTTCGGCCTGGTCGGCGTCCGCTCCGGGACGATCACCCTGCGCGGCGAGGACATCACCGGCAAGAAGGCCCACCAACTGGTCCGGCTCGGCGTCGGCTTCGTCCCGCAGACCAACAACGTCTTCCCCCGGCTCACCATCGAGGAGAACCTCCAGATGGGGCTTTACCACGAGCCGAAGAAGTTCGCCGAGCGCTTCGACTACGTCGCCGACATCTTCCCCGCGCTCGGCTCGCGCCGTAAGCAGCGGGCCGGGTCGCTGTCCGGCGGGGAGCGGCAGATGGTGGCCATGGGACGGGCCTTGATGCCGACGCCGTCGGTGCTGCTGCTGGACGAGCCGTCGGCGGGGCTGTCCCCGGCGCTGCAGGACGAGGTCTTCATCCGCTGCCGGCAGATCAATGCGACCGGCGTCTCGATAGTCATGGTCGAGCAGAACGCCCGCCGCTGCCTGCAGATCTGCGACCGCGGCTATGTCCTGGACCAGGGTCGCAACGCCTACACCGCCTCGGGCAAGGACCTGATGAACGACCCGAAGGTCATCGAGCTCTACCTGGGGACACTCGCCAAGGCCTGATCCGGACCTGCCGCGACGGCGGAGGGGCCCGGCGCGGGTGCGCCGGGCCCCTCCGTCAGGAGCGGGAGAGGGGTCAGTCGAGCTCGCCCGGCTGGTAGACGACGTCGTCGGTCAGCTTGTTGTCCGGGCCGTAGGTGTAGATACCGATGAGCGCGGAGGTCGGGTCACCCTTGTCGGACAGCTCGATCGGGCCACTGATCCCGTCGTAGTCGATGTCCTTGTCCTCCTCGAGCAGCTTCTTGCAGTCGGCGAAGCTGGTGCACTTCTCGCCGTCCCGCGTCACGCCCGGCAGCTCGGCAGCGATCGCCTCACCGGAGTCGTTGCCGGCCGCGATCGCCGCCAGGGCAGAGGTGATGACCGCGTCGTAGGACTCCGCCGCGTAGCTGAAGTCCTTCAGGTTCGGGTCGACGGTCGCCAGCCGCTTGCGGAACTCCGCGGTGGCCTCGGCACCCGGCAGCGAGCCCTTGACGCCCTCGAGGGTCCCCGCCGGGAGGTCCTCACCGAGCGCATTGCCCAGGTTGCCGTCGACGAGGTAGAGCGGGACCTGCTGCGGTCCGATGCCGGCGGAGACCATCGACTGGATGACCTTGGCCGACTCCTCGAAGCCGATCAGGACGACGCAGCCCGGATTGGCCGCCTTGAGTTCGTTGACCTGCGCGTCGAAGTTCGACGCGGCGGGGTCGTAGAAGATCGGGGCTTCGGGTGTCAGTGAACCGTCGGCGTCGGTGACTGTCGAACCGACGTTGTCGGCCAGGCCCTCGCCGTACGGGTCCTGCAGCGACAGGATCCCGACGTTGGTGCAGCCGTCGGCCAGGATCGTCTCGCCGAGGATCCGACCCTGGAGCACGTCGGAGGGCGCGGTCCGGAAGTACAGGCCCTTGTCGGCGTAGTCGGTGAAGTCGGGCGAGGTGTTGGCCGGGCTGTACATCACGACACCGGCTGAGGTGATCTTGTCGATGACGGTCTTGGAGACGCCGGAGGACGCCGCGCCCACGATGACGTCGGCGTTGGCAGCGAGCAGCCGGTCGGTCGTCGGGTTGGCGACGTCCTGCTGGGCGTCACCGGAGTCACCCTCGATGTAGGTGACCGGGTTGTCGAGCACGCCGCCCGCCTCGTTGATCTCCTTGATGGCCAACTCGACACCGGCGAACTCGGGCGGGCCGAGGAAGGCCAGGTTGCCGGTCTGCGGCAGCAGGCTGCCGATCACCAGCGTGCCGTCGCCTTTAGGGGCGTCCTTGCTGTCACCGGGAGCGGCCGAGTCACTGCCGCCGCCACAGGCGGCGAGCGCGAGTGTGCCGGCGCTGACGGCGGCGAACATGCGCCAGGAACGTGCGGGGGAAACCATCCACCGTCTCCTCAAGAACGAAGGGGCACCGCAGGGGGCGGTGCTCGAAGTGCTCGGACGGTAGCGCGCAGCGGGGCAGCTGTGCGGCGTCCGCGCCGGGACGGGACCTCGTCGTTGCCAGGATGTGACCTGCCGGGATCAGATTCGCGGTGCCTGTGCAGCGTTCTGCGTGGATCCTGTCGCCGTGTCCAGGACCTCCTGGGCGACCGCGCGCATCGACCGGCGCTCGTCCATCGACCGGCGCTGGATGTGCCGGAAGGCCGCCGGCTCGGTCATCCCCTGCTCACTCTGCAGGACAGCCTTGGCCCGCTCGACCAGCTTGCGTGCCTCCAGCCGGCCGGACAGGTCGCCCACCTCCTTCTCCAGCGCGACGAACTCGGCGAAGCGCGACACCGCCATCTCGATGGCCGGCAGCAGGTCCTTGCGCTGGAACGGCTTGACGAGATAAGCCATCACGCCGGCCTCGCGAGCCCGCTCGACCAGGTCCCGTTGGCTGAACGCGGTGAGGATGACGACCGGGGCGATCCGGGCGTGCACCACCTGCTCCGCAGCCGACAACCCGTCGAGCACGGGCATCCTGACGTCCAGGATCACCAGATCGGGGCGCAGCTCCGTGGCCAACCGGACCGCAGAGGCACCGTCGCCGGTCTGGCCCACGACGGTGTAGCCGGCCTCCTCGAGCATCTCGACCAGATCCATCCGGATCAGCGCCTCGTCCTCGGCCACGAGGACGCGCAGCGGCGGCCGGCCAGCGGACACGGTTTCCTCCTCGGGCTGGGACGCGGAGTGCCCTCGGTGGGATTCGAACCCACACTGGCGGGTGTTTGAGACCCGTGCTTCTGCCGGTTGAGCGACGAGGGCGCCCGCCGAGCCTAGTCCGCAGCCCTCGGCAGGTCGTCCGCGCGGCGACCGTAGTTCGGGGCGCTCGGCACCGGGCTGCCGAGCTTGTGCACCCGCATCGCGTTGGTCGAGCCGATCGTGGCCGGCGGACTGCCGGCGACGATCGTGACGTACTCCCCCGGCTTCATCCGGCCGAGGTCGAGCATCGCGCTGTCGACCTGCCGGACCATCTCGTCGGTGTGCATCACGGCCGGGACGAGAAAGGTCTCGACCCCCCAGGTGAGGGTCAACTGGCTGCGCACCTCGGGGACGGGGGTGAACGCGAGCAGCGGGATCGGCGAGCGGTGTTCGGCCAGCAGCCGGGCGGTGGTTCCGCTCTGGGTGAAGGCGACGAGCGCGCTGGCGCCGACGGTGCTGCCGACGCTGGCCGCGGCGCGGGCGATGGCACCGCTGATGTTGCTGGGCTCGGCCTCCACCTTCGGGACCCGGTCGAGATCCTCCTCCGAGGCGGTGATGATGCGCGCCATCGTCGCCACCGCCTCGACCGGGTAGCGGCCGACACTGGTCTCGCCGGACAGCATCACGGCGTCGGCGCCGTCCAGCACGGCATTGGCCACGTCGCTGGCCTCGGCCCGGGTCGGGCGGGAGGCGCCGATCATCGACTCCAGCATCTGGGTGGCCACGATCACCGGCTTGGCCTGCTCGCGCGCGGCCTGCACCGCGCGCTTCTGCACGAGCGGGACCCGCTCCAGCGGCATCTCCACCCCGAGGTCGCCGCGGGCGACCATGAGCCCGTCGAAAGCCTCGACGATCTCCTCGAGGTTGTCCACCGCCTGCGGCTTCTCGATCTTGGCGAGCACCGGCAGCCGCGAGCCGGCCTCGTCCATGATCTCGTGCACCCGGCGGATATCGGCGGCCGTGCGCACGAACGACAGCGCCACCATGTCCGCGCGCAGGGTGAGCGCGAACCGCAGGTCCGCCTCGTCCTTGTCCGACAGCGCCGGCACGCTCACGCCGATGCCCGGCAGCGACAGGCCCTTGCTGTCGGAGACCAGACCCCCCTCGGTGACCTGCAGCCGCACGTCGGCCCCGTCGACGCCCACGACACGCAGCCCGACTCGCCCGTCGTCGACCAGCAACCGGTCGCCGACCGACACGTCGGCGGCCAGTCCCTTGTAGGTCGTGGACACCCGGTCGTGGTCGCCCTGCACGTCGTCGGTCGTGATCGTGACCGTCTCGCCCGTCGCCCACACGATCGGCGGACCGACGGTGAAGGTACCGAGCCGGATCTTGGGCCCCTGCAGGTCGACGAGAACCCCGACACCCCGGCCGGACTCGTCCGAGGCCTGCCGCACCCACCGATAGGCCTCGGCGTGCTGGGCGTGGGCGCCGTGGCTGAAGTTCAGCCGCGCGACGTCCATGCCGGCGTAGACCAGCCCGCGCACTCCTTCGTACGAGTGGGTGGCCGGTCCGAGGGTGCAGACGATTTTTGCGCGGCGCTTCACGACCGCGAGCCTAGGCGGCTACCGGGAGGTGGGCGTGACCGGCGCCGGCAGCAGCGTGTCGCCGCACAGGAAGCGGTCGACGGCGGCGGCCGCGGAACGGCCTTCGGCGATTGCCCAGACGATGAGCGACTGGCCGCGCCCCATGTCGCCGGCGACGAAGACGCCGGGGACGCTGGTGGCCCAGCCGTCGTCGCGGGCGACGTTGCCGCGACCGTCCAGCTCGACGCCCAGGGCCTGGAGCAGGCCGGTGCGCTGCGGCCCGGTGAAGCCCATGGCCAGCAGGACCAGCTGCGCCGGCAGGACGCGGACAGTCCCCTCCACGGGCTCGAACCGGCCGTCCCGCATCTCGACGTCCACCAGCTCGAGTCCCTCGACCGAGTCCGTCCCGAGGAAGCGTTGCGTGTTGACCGCGAACAACCGCTCGCCGCCCTCCTCGTGCGCGCTGCTGGTCCGGTAGACCAGCGGCCAGGTCGGCCAGGGTGTCGTGTCCGGCCGCTCCTGCGGCGGGCGGGGCATGATCTCCAGCTGCGCGAGCGACCGGGCGCCCTGCCGGATCGCGGTACCGAGGCAGTCGGCGCCGGTGTCGCCGCCGCCGATGATGACGACGTCCTTGCCGCGGGCGTCGATGGCAACGTGCTCGAGGTCGCCTTCCTGCATGCGATTCGACGGCACGAGGTACTCCATCGCCAGGTGGATGCCGGCCAGCTCGCGTCCTGGCGCGGGCAGGTCGCGGCCGAGAGTGGAACCGCCGGCGAGCAGCACCGCGTCGTACTCCTCGCGCAGCTGCTCCACGCTCACGTCAACCCCGACATCGACGCCGGTGCGGAGCTCGGTGCCCTCGGCGCGCAGCTGCTCGAGGCGCCGGTCCAGGACGGCCTTCTCCATCTTGAACTCGGGAATGCCATAGCGCATCAGCCCACCGATGCGGTCAGCCCGCTCGAGCACGACGACGTCGTGGCCCGCGCGGGTCAGCTGCTGCGCGGCCGCCAGCCCGGCGGGGCCGGAGCCGACGACGGCGACGCGGCGGCCGGTCTTTGCCACCGGCGTCTGCGGGGTGACCAGGCCGTCCTCCCAGGAACGGTCGGCGATCTCGACCTCGACCTGCTTGATGGTCACCGGGTCGTCGTTGATGCCGAGCACGCAGGAGGTCTCGCACGGCGCCGGGCACAGCCGCCCCGTGAACTCAGGGAAGTTGTTGGTGGCGTGCAGCCGCTCGGCGGCCTCGCTCCAGTCGCCCTTCCACACCAGGTCGTTCCACTCGGGGATGAGGTTTCCGAGTGGGCAGCCGTTGTGGCAGAAGGGAATCCCGCAGTCCATGCACCGGGCTGCCTGGTCGTGCAGGTGCTGCTCGGGGAAGTCCTGGTAGACCTCCTTCCAGTCCAGGATGCGCACGTCGACGGGACGGCGCTGCGGCAGGGTGCGGCCGTGCTCGAGAAAACCCTTGGGGTCGGCCATGCGGTCAGCTCCTGCTCGCGGCCATCACGGCCTCGTCGACGTCGGTGCCGTCCTCGCGCGCCTGCTCCATCGCGACCAGGACCTTCTTGTAGTCGCGCGGCATCACCTTGGTGAAGCGCGCGGGCCAGGCCGAATCGGCCAGCAGCCGCTCCGCCACGGCGGAGCCGGTCTCGGACAGGTGGTCCACGAGCATCTGGCGCAGCGTCTCGACATCGCCCTCGGCAAGCGGCTCGAGGTCGACCATCTCGCCGTTGACCTTGGCCAGGTCGAGGTCGAGCAGGTACGCGACACCGCCGCTCATGCCGGCCGCGACGTTGCGGCCGGTCGGCCCGAGGATCGCCACCCGGCCACCGGTCATGTACTCGCAGGCGTGGTCGCCGACGCCCTCGACCACGGCTGTCGCGCCCGAGTTGCGGACGCAGAAGCGTTCGCCCACCCGGCCGCGGACGAACAGCGACCCGCCGGTCGCGCCGTACAGCAGCGTGTTGCCGGCGATGACGTTGTCCTCGGCGGCGAAGACGGCCTCCTCGTCGGGACGCACGACCACCCGCCCGCCGGACAGCCCCTTGCCCACGTAGTCGTTGGCGTCACCGAACAGGCGCAGCACGATGCCACGCGGCAGGAAGGCGCCGAAGGACTGCCCGGCCGAACCGATGAGGTCGATGTCGATCGTGCCCTCCGGAAGGCCCTTGGCACCGTAGCGCCGGGTGACCTCGGCACCGAGCATGGTGCCCACCGTGCGGTTGACGTTGCGGACCGGCCCGTCCACGTGCACCGGCAGGCCGTCGGTCAGCGCCTTCTCGGCCAGCTCGATGAGCCGGTTGTCCAGCGCGGCGTCCAGCCCGTGGTCCTGGGGCACCACCTGCGTCCGAGGGATGCCCGGTGGCAGCTCCGGCAGGTGCAGCACCGGCGAGAGGTCCAGCCCCGCGGCCTTCCAGTGGTCGATCGCCGTGCGGGTGTCGAGCACCTCGGCGTGGCCGATCGCCTCCTCCAGCGACCGGAAACCCAGCCCGGCCAGGATCTCCCGCACCTCCTGCGCGATGTACTCGAAGAAGGTGACGACGTGCTCCGCCTGGCCGGTGTACTTCTTGCGCAGGTCGGCGTTCTGCGTCGCGATGCCGACGGGACAGGTGTCGAGATGGCAGACCCGCATGAGGATGCAGCCGCTGACGACCAGCGGCGCGGTCGCGAAGCCGTACTCCTCCGCCCCGAGCAGCGCGCCGATGACGACGTCACGTCCGGTCTTGAGCTGACCGTCGACCTGCACCACGATCCGGTCGCGCAGGCCGTTGAGCAGCAGCGTCTGCTGCGTCTCGGCCAGGCCGAGCTCCCACGGCGAGCCGGCGTGCTTGAGCGAGGTGAGCGGTGAGGCGCCGGTGCCGCCGTCGTGGCCGGAGATCAGCACCACGTCGGCGTGCGCCTTGGAGACACCGGCGGCGACCGTGCCGACACCGACCTCCGCGACCAGCTTGACGTGGATGCGCGCCGAGTTGTTGGCGTTCTTCAGGTCGTGGATGAGCTGGGCGAGGTCCTCGATGGAGTAGATGTCGTGATGCGGCGGCGGCGAGATGAGACCGACGCCGGGCGTGGAGTGCCGCGTCTTGGCGATGTAGGGGTTGACCTTCGGCCCGGGCAGCTGGCCGCCCTCCCCGGGTTTGGCACCCTGGGCCATCTTGATCTGGATGTCGTCCGCGTTCACGAGATACTCGCTGGTGACGCCGAAGCGGCCGGACGCGACCTGCTTGATAGCGCTGCGCCGGACCGGGTCGTACAGCCGTTCCGGGTCCTCGCCGCCCTCGCCGGTGTTGCTGCGGGCGCCGAGCCGGTTCATCGCGATGGCCAGCGTCTCGTGCGCCTCGGGGCTGATCGAGCCGAGCGACATCGCGCCGGTGTTGAAGCGCTTCACGATCGAGCCGACCGGCTCGACCTCCTCCAGCGGCACCGGCGGGCGGTCGGTCCTGAAGGCGAACAACCCGCGCAGCGTGCCGGCCTTCTTCGACAGGTCGTTCACGGTCGAGGTGTACTGCTGGAAGACGTCGTACTGCTGGGTGCGGGTGGAGTGCTGCAGCCGGAAGACGGTCTCGGGGTTGAACAGGTGCACCTCGCCCTCACGGCGCCACTGGTACTCCCCGCCGATCTCCAGTCGGCGGTGGGCCCGCTCGGTCGGGTTCTCCGGGTAGGCCTTGCGGTGCCGAGCAGCGACCTCCTCGGCCAGGACGTCGAGGCCGACGCCGCCGAGCCGGCTGGTGGTACCGGTGAAGTACTCCTCGACCAGGTCCTGGGCCAGGCCGAGCGCCTCGAAGACCTGCGCGCCGGTGTAGGAGGCGATGGTCGAGATGCCCATCTTGCTCATCACCTTGAGCACGCCCTTGCCGGCCGCCTTGACGTACTTCTGCACCGCCTCGGCCGGATCGAGGCCGGGGAGCGCGCCGGTCGCGATGAGGTCCTCGATCGTCTCGAACGCGAGGTAGGGGTTGACGGCGGCCGCGCCGTAGCCGATGAGCAGCGCGATGTGATGCACCTCGCGGGCGTCACCGGCCTCGACCACCAGTCCGACGCGGGCGCGGGTCTTCTCACGGATGAGGTGGTGGTGCACCGCGGAGGTCAGCAGCAGCGACGGGATCGGCGCCATGTGCACCGTGGAGTCGCGGTCGGACAGCACGAGGATGCGGGCACCGGCGGCGATCGCCGTCGACACCTCGCGGCGGACCCGGTCGAGCGCGTCGCGTAGCGCCTCTCCGCCGCCGTTGACCGGGTAGAGGCCGTGCACGGTCACGCTCGAGAAGCCCGGCAGATCACCGTCCTCGTTGACGTGGACGATCTTGGACAGGTCGTCGTTGGACAGCACCGGGAACGGCACGACGATCTGCCGGCAGGAAGCCGGGGAGGGCGCGAGCAGGTTCTCCTCCGGCCCGATGCTGCCGGACAAACTGGTCACCAGCTCCTCGCGGATCGCGTCCAGCGGCGGGTTGGTCACCTGCGCGAACAGCTGGCTGAAGTAGTCGAACAGCAGCCGCGGCCGCTCACTCAGCACCGCGACGGGAGTGTCGGTGCCCATCGAGCCGATCGCCTCCGCGCCGTTCCTGGCCATCGGCGCGAGCAGGATGCGCAACTCCTCCTCGGTGTAGCCGAACACCTGCTGGCGGCGCAGCACGGACTCGTGGGTGTAGGCGACGTGCTCACGGTCGGGCAGCGCGTCGAGGTTGAGCTGGCCGACGTCGAGCCAGTCGGCGTAGGGGTGCTCGGCGGCGAGACCTGCCTTGACCTCGTCGTCCTCCACGATCCGCCCCCGCGCGGTGTCCACGAGGAACATCCGACCCGGCTGCAGCCGGCCCTTCGCGACGACCTGGTCGGCCGGCACATCGAGCACCCCGACCTCGCTGGCCAGGATGACCCGGCCGTCCGCCGTCTGCCACCAGCGGGCCGGACGCAGCCCGTTACGGTCCAGCACGGCCCCGATCTGAGTGCCGTCGGTGAAGGTGACGCAGGCCGGACCGTCCCACGGCTCCATCAGCGAGGCGTGGAACTGGTAGAAGGCCCGCTTGGCCGGATCCATGTCGGGGGCGTTCTCCCAGGCCTCCGGCACCATCATCAGCACGGCGTGCGGCAGCGACCGGCCGCCCAGGTGCAGCAGCTCGAGCACCTCGTCGAAGCTCGCGCTGTCCGAAGCACCCGGCGTGCAGATCGGGAACAGCCGGGACAGGTCCTCGGGCAGCTCGTGCGGACCGCGCAGCAGCGCCTCGCGGGCCCGCATCCAGTTGCGGTTGCCGCGTACGGTGTTGATCTCGCCGTTGTGCGCGATGTAGCGGTACGGGTGGGCCAACGGCCAGCTCGGGAAGGTGTTGGTGGAGAAGCGGCTGTGCACCAGCGCCAGCGCGCTGGCGAACCGCTCGTCGGACAGGTCGGGGAAGAACGGCTGGAGCTGGCCGGTGGTGAGCATCCCCTTGTAGACCAGCGTGCGGGTCGACAGGGACGAGAAGTACGTGCCGGTCTCGTGCTCGGCGCGCTTGCGGGTGACGTAGGCCCGGCGCTCCAAGGTGTACGGCGTCACGGCCGCCCCCTGCTCGGCGGTCCGCTCCGCGGCGTCGACCAGGACCAGCTGGGCGAAGCGCGGCATGACCGACAGCGCGGTCCGGCCGACGCCGGCAGCCGCCGCGTCGATCGGCAGCTCGCGCCAGGTCAGGGTTCGCAGGCCCTCCTCGCGGGCGATGGCGTCGATGGCCGCGCGGGCGGCGGTCGCCTCGGCCTCGTCCTGGGGCAGGAAGGCCGTGCCGATGGCGTAGCACCCGGGCTCGGGCAACTCCACGTCGAGCACCGCCCGCAGGAAGCCGTCCGGGACCTGGACGAGGATTCCGGCACCGTCACCGGTCTCCGGCTCGCTGCCGGAGGCCCCGCGGTGCTCGAGGTTACGCACCGCCCTCAAGCCCTGCTCGACGATGTCGTGGGTGACCCGCCCGGCGATGTCCGCGACGAAGGCGACGCCGCAGGCGTCGTGCTCGTAGGCGGGATCGTAGAGACCCTGCCTGACGGGAACGGCGGAACTCGGGAACACCATGGCCATGCCTCTCGCCGGGGGATCGAGTGTCGTGCGCCTGCTCACCCGGGACGTCCTTGGCCCTGCCGCAGATGACTCGGACGCTACACGATCGGGCGCCGCCTGGTCCGTCCGGACGATCCGGCGATGACCCGATCGGGCCATGGCCGACAGCATCCGCAGCAGGGAGGCTGGAGAGATGATCCGGCTGAACGGGACCCAGCCGCTGGTGCACGCCGGGCTGCTGCTCGCGATGCCAACCCTGCTGGTGCTGTTCCGGCGCGCCCGCGAGCGCAGCCGCACCCGACAGACCCGAGTCCAGGCCGAGCTGGTGGCCGGCCGCAGCACGGTGGCCGAGCGGCTGGCCGAGACCGAGCGGATCCGCGCCGACCTCATCGGCACGGTCTCGCACGAGTTCCGTACGCCGCTGACCGGCATCCGCGGCGCCACCCTGACGCTGCTCAAGCGCGGGGACCGGCTCGACCCCGCGCACCGCGCGGCCCTGCTCGAGGCCGTGCTCGACCAGCAGGAGCGGCTGAGCCGACTGCTGGAGAACATGCTCCTGGCGGCCGGCGCCACCGCCGCCGATCCGCGGGCTGTCAGCGACGTCGGTGCGGTGGCCGCGGAGGTCGCCATGCTCGCCTCGGCCGGCCGGCCGGGTACCGGCTCCGTCTCGTTGCTGGTCGAGCCGGGCACTCTCGCGCGGATCGACCGTCAGGCGCTGCACCAGGTGTTGGCCAACCTGCTGCACAACGCCGTGCAGCACGGTGCTCCCGGCGCCGTGCCGCTGGTCGCCGGCGGACGCGACGCACGCGGCGTCTGGCTCGCCGTCTCCAACGAGGGTCGGGTGCTCGACCTGACCGCGGCGGGGCGGTTGTTCGAGCCGTTCACCCAAATCGAGAGCGGCGCCACCCGCACCCGTGAAGGCATCGGTGTCGGCCTCTACGTCGTACGCCGGCTGGTCGACGTCTACGGCGGCTCGCTCGAGGTCCGGAGCGAGAGCGGCTGGGTGACCGTGGAGATCCGCCTCCAGCCGGCCGGCGCCCCCCGCCCCCGGCGGGCCTGCCTGGGCGGCTAGCGGTCTTGGTCGCTAGCGGTCTTGGTCGCTAGACCCCCGCCCCGACGGCACTGCCGACGGCATAGGTCAGCGCCGCCGCCACGGTCCCCAGCAGCAGCTGCCGGCCGCCGCTGTAGAGCGCCCCGCGGTCGGTCCACCGGCTCACCGTCGCGCCGGCCAGGAACAGCGCCAGCAGGGCGAGCAGCAGCGGCACGACCAGCGCGGTCGCGCCGAGGACGTACGGGAGCAGCGGGACGGCGGCTCCGGCCGTGAAGGCGGCGAAGGAGGAGGCGGCCGCGGTCCAGGCCGACGGCAGGTCGTCCGGGTCCAGGCCCAGCTCCTCCCGTGCGTGCACCCGCCACACCTGCTCCGGGTCGCGAGAGAGCTGCCGGGCGATTTCACGGGCCACGTCGGAGGTGACGCCCCGGGCGCGGAAGATCTCCGCGAGCTCGGCCTCCTCGGCCTCCGGCACGCGCGCGATCTCGGCCTTCTCGACCTCGATCTCGGCCCGCGCCAGCTCGGCCTGCGAGGCGACGGAGACGTACTCCCCCGTCGCCATCGAGAACGCCCCGGCGACCAGGCCGGCCAGCCCGGCCAGCGCGACCGTGTGCGGCGGCGCCCCACCGCCGGCGACACCCGCGATCAGCGCGGTGTTGCTCACCAGGCCGTCCATGACTCCGAAGACGGCGGGCCGCAGCCAGCCGCCGGTGACGTCCCGGTGATCGTGGTGCTGCTCGGGAAGCACCCGCTCGTTCACGGCGCGGCCGGCTCCTCGTCGCGGGCGGGCTCGACCCGCTCCTCACGGTGCGCCCCCCGGCGCAGCACCAGGTAGGCCAGCGCCCCGAGCAGGACGACACCCATGACGACGACGTTGAGCCGCAGCCCGAACAGCGTGTTGGCGTCGTCGATGCGCAGCGCCTCGATCCAGATCCGGCCGGTGGCATAGAGCGCGACGTACAGCGCGAAGGCCCGCCCCCCGCCCAGCCGGAAGCGCCGGTCCGCCCAGATCACGATGCCGGCGACGCCCAGATTCCAGAGCAGCTCGTAGAGGAAGGTCGGGTGGTAGGCGACCGCGCCGGCCACCGCATCGATGTTGTCGGGGTCGATCTCCAGCCCCCACGGCAGCGTCGTCGGCCGGCCGAACAGCTCCTGGTTGAACCAGTTGCCGAGCCGGCCGATGGCCTGCGCCACCGCGACCCCGGGGGCGACGGCGTCGGCGAAAGCGCCCTTGGCGATGCCCCGCCGGTGCAGGATCAGCCAACTGACCAGAAAGCCACCGGCGATGCCGCCCGGGATGCCCAGGCCGCCCTGCCAGACGTACAGCGCCGCGATCGGCTCGTCGAGGTAGCGCTGCGGGCTGGTGACCACGTGGTAGATCCGTGCGCCGACGATGCCGCCCGGCACGGCGAGCGTCGCGACGTCGGTGACCAGCCCCTTCGTCCCGCCGCGGGCGATCCAGCGCCGCTCGCCGATCACGACGGCCGCGACGATGCCCAGGATGATGGCGAAGGCGTACGCCCGCAGTGGCAGTGGGCCGACGTGCCACACCCCCGTGGACGGACTGGGGAGATACGCGAGTGACACCTGGTCAGCCTAACGGGGCAGCCGGGCGCCCCCAGCTGA